>NZ_JADGLG010000029.1:0-31884 GCF_015235335.1 Neisseria sp. 19428wB4_WF04 | reverse complement strand
CCTTGCTGTTTGAGCGCTTTGATGGCCGCAACCGTCTCCTGATTCAACATGAAAGCAGCCTTTGTTTTTTAAGTCAGGATGGTCAATTTCTGACTGCCGTCAGGTGGTCATTTTTGCACTGCCGGTAGCACCGAAACTCTGCAGCCGGCTAAATGGCAACGTAGTAAACAGCACTTCCTGTACTGGACGGATTCATCGATATCCTACAACAACAGTCGACTTTAAGCTCTTAAGCAAAGAATGTCTGCATAACAACACTTCGCACCTCTGATGTGCATCTACATGCTTTAGCAGAATTTACCAGTGCGGTATCTAGGCAGTCTTGGTGTTGGAAATTGGAAAGGGCTGGGTTTTGATGCCGAACAGCTTTTGTTTTTCCTAAATGATTGTTTCGTGCTTTTTGAGTATTATCAAGGACGACAGTGGCTTCTCCGTATCTTTCAGTATTTTTGGCAATGAGGCTCGGGTGTGAGAGAAATATTGCAAACCGAAAAATCGCAGCCGGCCTTAAAACACAGCTGCCGATGCTGCAACCATTGAGGCCATCTGAAGGCCGAGTATAAGACGGAGAGAAGGTATACTTTCAACGGCCTTCCTGCCTTTGTCTCGAAAATCCCAAAACAGGTCTTCAGGAAAAAACGAGAAGTGTAAACAGCGCTGGGATTTTCTGCATCCAAAATACCCAAAGGAAAAGAACAGGCATTGACCGGTGGTGTTTACTGTATATGCTGTCATTCCCGTATTGTACATCTGCAGCGGGTTGTGAGACCTGAGAACTCGGTATTAAGTTCCGATGTAATGTAAAAATGCCCCAAAAAGTTACCCTGAAAATAGAAGGTTCTGAAAAACTGAACTGTATCTAAAAACTAGGTGAGTTAATCAAACGGCATTCAAGGACTGAATCCTGTAGTTAATAGAGGTCAGTCTTTTGAGTTTGACCCTGTTGTAGGTGTAGTAACGAATGTGCTTGCGTAACGCACCACCCGGTTCATTGGCTGACTCATATTGTATTGGTTGGCGCACATGGAAACATTCCGATTTCAATGTGTCGGAGAACTTCCAGGTACCGCATTATCTACACACTCTATGCTCTGTGTTAATCCGCTATCCTACAAATTCTGCTGATAAAAGCCGTCTAAATATTGTGTTGGATCCAAATCCACGCTCTGCCGTTGGATTCAGCAATGTCTGCCACCCATTACCGATTAGGTTTATCCGCCCTAAACACTGTTTCGGTATATTATCTGCAATCGTGCAGGCTTCTTTCTGATACGGATGGTATTTGCGTCAGTGTATAACGGCTTTCAGATTCACTCCCGTATGGTTTTCTGTCTGATGCAGATGCGGTTGTTACGTACGGTTGCCGGTATAGGGGCTGTATGGTTTCTTTTCAAACCAGCATATTTATCTTGTGCTGTCGGTTGATAATAAAAGCTGCTGTGCGGCAGTCTAACCATCTTCGGTAACAGCTTGTCGTTGCTGTCTGAATAGTATTTGACGGCCTGTAGCTTTGAAGCTGTTTGTATATATTGCTATAAAAAACTACATCTCCTAGGTTGGTTTGTGTGTCCGACTTTGGGTGCAGTTCATTCTGTATGCCCCTTCACGACAAAATCCGTATGGACATCAACCATTATTTACCGCAAGAAAGCAAAGAGTTGTTTGACGGAGTGCCTGAGTTGGACGAAGGTTGTTTTGCAGACAATGAAAGAAAAAAATAACAGAGATCTATCGGTAAAAATGGTAGTTTCCAGCATTTCCAAATATAGTGAGAAGGTTAATATCATGGTCGCGGATAATGCTGAAACAGAGAGCTTGTTTATTGTTATTACAGGTAAAATTATGCCTGATAGTGTAGTTTATATGGATAATTTGTGCAGTTGCGATATGTCGGATATCAGTAGATCCCCCTCCATCACCGGATAAATCACAGCAGTTTGCCAACCGACAAAAATATAGGCACTTATGAAGCAAAATTCATTTTAAAGGGTCTCTCCGCAACATTTCCAATAGTGCTTTATACAAATCATCCTGTCGGTGGCTGAAGAGAAACCCAGGGTTTCTTTTAAATGCAGGTAAAAGGTTATGCTCCGGCACTCAGTTAAATCGTACCAAGCGATGCTTGGCATAGCGCCAACCATTGATATGTTGCATACCTCGGGCAAACCCATTGCCGCCTCGTTTGAGGATGTCGGAAAAGATGGTTTTAGTGCCCGCTTTTCACCCGAGTTTACCTCGGATGCGCTTTGCCTTGAAATAGGATTGGTCTGATTCTACGGTGTCTTAGAAAGGGGTGTACTGCTCGCATTCGCCAGCTGGGCACCGGCGTAACTTCAGGTACGGGCTGTTGATGCTTCCGACACTGATTCCAGCCAGTTTGGCGGTATCGAAATCGTTCAAACAGAAGGCGGAAAGCCGTAGGACCTGACAGCATTGGGATCGGTAATTTTACTGCACTTTTGATACTTGTTTTTTTAATTTCATTTCAGAAGCGGACCTTGTGCAAATGTAACGGAATTGAACTGGGGACTTGTTCTTGAGAAAATATGAGTTCCATTTTAATTCCGGCATACCAAACAGCAGTTAAAGCTCCTTCGGCTTTGTTAGTATTTAGGGCTAATTTACTTCAGATCCAAAATTTATTTATCCTCTTTCGGTTAGACATATTAGTGATTACAATACACTACATTCAGACGGCCTAATGTCGTTTGAAAGATAACAGTTGATATAATATAATGTTGTAAAAGGATATTTACAAAGGATAAAGCTCGTGAATACAAACCAAATCTACCGTAAGCCTTTACTTGATTTTAATTTGGAATACTACGATGCGCGTGCTGCATGCGAAGATATTAAGCCGGGCTCGTACGATACCCTGCCCTACCAGCCGTATCTTGGCCGAAAACCTAGTGAACCGTGCCGATAAAGTGGATTTGCCAAGGCTGCAAAGTTGGCTTTCTCAATTAATTGAGGGTAAACAGGAAGTTGATTTTCCGCGGTTTCCGGCTCGTGTGGTGTGCCATGATATTTTGGGTCAGACGGCCTTGGTAGATTTGGCAGGCCTGCGCGATGCGGTTGCTGAAAAAGGCGGTGATCCGAGCAAGGTTAATTCAGTTGTTCAAACCCAATTGATTATTGATCATTCGCTGGCGGTAGAGTGTGGTGGTTACGATCCCGATGTGTTCCGTAAAAACCGTGAAATCGAAGGCCGCCGCAACGAAGACCGCCTCCATTTTATCAATTGGACTAAAACAGCCTTTGAAAATGTGGATGTGATTCCTGCGGGCAACGGCATCATGCACCAGATTAATTTGGAGAAAATGTCGCCCGTTATCCAAGTGAAAAACGGTGTGGCTTTTCCCGATACTTGCATCGGCACCGATTCGCACACCCCTCACGTTGATGCGCCGGGGGTGATTTCGGTGGGCGTTGGCGGTTTGGAAGCGGAAACCGTGATGCTTGGCCGTGCTTCGATGATGCGTTTACCTGATATTGTTGGCGTGGAGCTGACCGGTAAATGCCAACCCGGCATTACTGCCACCGATATTGTATTGGCGCTGACTGAATTTCTGCGTAAAGAGCGCGTGGTGGGTGCATTTGTGGAATTTTTCGGCGAAGGTGCCGAGAGTTTGTCGATTTATGTTTGCCATCGACCAGCAAACCATTGATTATCTGAAATTAACCGGCCGTGATGATAAACAAGTGAAGCTGGTTGAGGTTTATGTAAAAACGGCAGGTTTGTGGGCCGATATGTTGAAAACCGCAGAGTATCCGTGTGTGTTGAAGTTTGACTTGGCTGCCGTTGTGCGCAATATGGCCGGCCCCAGCAATCCCCATGCCCGTTTTGCGACCGCAGATTTGGCGGCAAAAGGTTTGGCTAGGCCGTATGAAACCCCTTCAGACGGCCGAATGCCCGATGGCGCGGTGATTATTGCGGTGATTACGTCATGCACCAACACCTCGAACCCGCGCAATGTGGTGGTGGCGGCCCGGTTGGCGAAAAAAGCCAACGAATTGGGTTTAACCCGCAAACCGTGGGTAAAATCTTCATTCGCACCCGGCTCTAAAGTGGCGGAAGTCTATCTGAAAAGAAGCCGGATTACTGCCCGAGTTGGAAAAACTCGGTTTCGGCATCGTTGCATGCGCCTGCACCACTTGTAACGGTATGTCCGGCGCGCTTGATCCGAAAATCCAACGGGAAATCATAGCCCGCGATTTGTATGTTACTGCCGTATTGTCGGGCAACCGCAACTTCGATGGCCGTATCCACCCCTATGCCAAACAAGCCTTCCTGGCATCGCCGCCGCTGGTGGTGGCCTATGCGATTGCCGGCAGTATCCGCGTCGATATCGAGAACGACATACTCGGCATTTCAGACGGCCGTGAAATCCGCCTGAAAGACATTTGGCCGAGCGATGAAGAAATCGACACCATCGTGGTCGAATATGTGAAACCGCAGCAATTCCACGATGTGTATATTCCGATGTTCGACACCGGCGCAGCCGAAAAAGCCCCGAGTTCGCTTTACAAGTGGCGGCTGCAATCTACTTATATCCGTCGTCCGCCTTATTGGGAAGGCGCATTGGCGGGCAGGCGCACGCTCAAAGGCATGCGCCCGTTGGCAATTTTGCCTGACAACATCACCACAGACCACCTGTCGCCTTCCAACGCCATTCTGCCGACCAGCGCGGCCGGCGAGTATCTAATCAACATGGGGCTGCCCGAAGAAGACTTCAACTCTTACGCTACCCACCGCGGCGACCATCTGACCGCCCAGCGTGCTACCTTTGCCAACCCGGAGCTGTTTAACGAAATTGTGAAAAACGAAGACGGCACAGTGAAACAAGGCTCGCTGGCCCGTGTAGAACCCGAAGGCCGGGTGATGCGGATGTGGGAGGCCATAGAAACTTACATGAACCGCCGGCAGCCGCTGATTATTGTGGCCGGTGCCGATTACGGTCAGGGTTCGAGCCGCGACTGGGCTGCCAAAGGCGTGCACCTGGCCGGCGTGGAAGCGATTGTGGCCGAAGGTTTCGAGCGCATCCACCGCACCAATCTGATCGGTATGGGCGTGCTGCCCTTGCAGTTTAAAGAAGGTGTGAACCGCCGCACGCTCGAATTGGACGGTACCGAAACTTATGATGTAGTCGGCAAGCGCGAACCGCGCTGCGATTTAATGCTGGTGATTCACCGCAAAAATGGTGAAAAGGTTGAAGTAGCCGTTACCTGCCGTTTGGATACTGCCGAAGAGGTGTTGATTTACGAAGCCGGCGGCGTGCTGAAACGTTTCGCACAAGATTTCCTGCAAGAGAATGCGGCAATCTAAAGAGGCCGTCTGACAACAGTATGCCCAACGCAATATAACAGGCCGTCTGAAAAGGCTTTCAGACGGCCTTAAACTTTTTACGGCCAACCACATCGCCGTAACGAAACACAGGCCTTGCTGCGCCCTGGCCGGGTAACATTCAAACGGCTGCCAAACCGGCCTGGGTTGGGAATATTGTGTTTGGGAAATACCGCACCGTTAAGCCGAAGGCCGTCTGAAAAGGCTTTCAGACGGCCTGATGCAGGTTTTGCCGCATACTCATGCATTAATGGCGGAAATGGCGTATGCCGGTCAATACCATAGCAATACCGTGTTCATCGGCTGCATCAAAAACTTCTCTGTCGCGCACCGACCCGCCGGGGTGGATGATGGCCCGGATGCCCTGTTCGGCAATCACATCGATACCGTCGCGGAACGGGAAGAATGCATCGGAGGCGGCGCAGGCGCCGTTGAGATCGAAACCGCCGTCTTGCGCTTTGCGTGCGGCGATGCGGGTGGAATCCACACGGCTCATCTGACCGGCACCGATACCGTAGGTTTGGCCGCCCCTGCCGAACACGACCGCATTGGATTTCACAAATTTTGCCACATTCCACACAAACATCAAATCTGCCCATTCCTGTTCGGTTGGCACCCGCTTGCTCACCACTTTCAAATCTTCGCGGCGGATGCGGTGGATATCGGGCATCTGCACCAACAGGCCGCCGCCCACACGCTTGAGTTCGAAGCGGTTGGAGCCTGCCAAGAGCGGAACTTCCAGCACGCGCACGTTTTTCTTGGCGGCAATGATTTCTTTGGCTTTGTCGGTAAATTTCGGTGCCATCAGCACTTCGAGAAACTGGCCGGTAACGGCCTCAACCGTTTCGGCATCCACTTCCCGGTTAAAGGCGATGATGCCGCCAAATGCGCTGGTGGTGTCGGTGGCGAATGCCAGTTTGTAGGCATTAAGCGGGCTGTCGGCCACCGCCGCGCCGCAGGGGTTGGCATGCTTCACAATCACGCAGGCAGGAGCGTCAAAGGTTTTGACCGCCTCCCAAGCCGCATCGGCATCGGCGATGTTGTTGTAGGACAATTCTTTGCCCTGAAGCTGGTTATAGGCGGCCAGGCTGCCGGCGGCAGGATAGAGGTCGCGGTAGAAAGCGGCCTGCTGGTGCGGGTTTTCGCCGTAGCGCATTTCCTGCACTTTCACCCAACTTTGGTTGAACTGCTCGGGAAACCCGCGGATTTCCGGTTCGCCCGAGAGTTTTTCGCCCGACACGCTGGTTAAATAGTTGGAAATCATGCCGTCGTATTGGGCAGTGTGGCTGAAGGCTTTGCGCGAAAGGTTGAAACGGGTTTTGTCGCTCAGTTTGCCGCCGTTGTTTTGCAGCTCGTCAACAACCGCTGCGAAGTCGCCGTTGTCGGTAATGATGGCAACGTGTTTCCAGTTTTTGGCGGCGGAGCGCACCATAGTGGGGCCGCCGATGTCGATGTTTTCAACTGCGTCTTCCAGCGTGCAGCCGGGTTTGGCGATGGTGGCGGCAAACGGATAAAGGTTTACGCACACCAAATCGATGTTGCCGATGCCGTGTTCTGCCATTTTGGCAACGTGTTCGCTCAAATCGCGGCGGCCGAGAATGCCGCCGTGGATTTTCGGGTGGAGCGTTTTCACCCGGCCGTCAAGCATTTCAGGGAAGCCGGTGTAGTCGGCCACCTCGATAACGGGCACGCCGGCATCGGCCAGCAGCTTGGCCGTGCCGCCGGTGGAAAGGATTTCCACGCCGAGTGTATCGAGCGAGCGGGCAAATTCGACAACGCCTGTTTTATCCGACAGGCTGATTAGGGCACGTTTTACGGCTGCCATTTTGGTTCCTTCTTCAAAATAATCAAACAATGTTGGGTATGGTGGTTGAAATTTACAATGGGGCAGGGCGGCGAAGCCGGAAAGGGTACGGCTAACGGGCAATGCCGCACCATTGTAAATTTAAGCTGCTATATTTAAGCCACTATATAAAGATAACCGTGAAGCCGTCTGAAAACCTTTATGCTTTCAGACGGCCTCTGTGTTGCATCATGAGTCCAGCAAGCCATGCTGCACCAGTTTCTTGCGCAGCGTATTGCGGTTCAGCCCCAGCATGGCGGCGGCTTTGCTCTGGTTGCCGCCGCATTCTGCCATCACACACCGCAACAGCGGCTTTTCAACCTGCTCCAGCACCATGCCGTACACCCCGCAGGCGGCCGCACCGTTAAGGTCGCGGAAATATTGCTGCAGGTTTTGTTCGATACAGTGGGCGATGTCGGGCGGGGTGTTTTTCATGGTTTCTCTTGACTTATTTTATATAGCGGATTCGTTCGGCATTTGATGCCGAACGGCAAATCTCCGCCGGCAGGGCAAGGCGCAATGCCGTAGCAACAGGGGGCAGATTCCGCCACAGCGGCAGTATGTTTTCAGACGGTCTTTGAGCCTTCAAGGCCGTCTGAAAAGCGGTTTAACGATTTACGGTTCCACTTCACGATAGGCACAGGGCCAGCAGTCGGCCGCTTCGGGAGCCTTTTCCAAAAAGGCCGCCAGCGCATCATATTGCTCTGCCGCACTCTCTATGAGGTTGATTTCGCGCCGGGCGGTTTCGCCGCCTGGCAGCGCGGCAATATACCAGCCTATGTGTTTGCGGGCGGTGCGCACACCATCGCGCTCTCCGTAAAATTCGTGCATGTCGCCGATATGCCGCAACGCGGTTTCGCCGCACTGCGCCACGCTCAACGGTTCGGGCAGGCGGCCGTGTTCGGCGAAATAGCCGATATCGCGGAACAGCCACGGCTGCCCCTGCGCCCCTCGGCCTATCATAACGCCGTCTGCACCGGTTTGCGCCAGCACGGCCTGCGCTTTCTGCGGGCTGGTAATGTCGCCGTTCACCCACACGGGTATGTTCAAGCGGCTTTTGGTTTCGGCAATCAGTTCGTAGGCGGCCTCGCCCCGATACATCTGCGTGCGGGTGCGCCCGTGAATGGCAATGGCGGCTATGCCCGCTTCTTCTGCCATGCGCGCCACGGTTAAAATATTTTTGTGTTGGTCGTGCCATCCCAAACGGGTTTTCAGGGTAACGGGCACATCAACGGCTTTCACCACGGCATTTAATATTTCGCACACCAGCGGCTCGTTCTGCATCAGCGCGCTGCCGGCCAAAACATTGCAGACTTTTTTAGCCGGGCAGCCCATATTGATGTCGATCACCTGCGCGCCCTGTTCCACGTTGTAACGCGCGGCTTCGGCCATCTGCGCGGGGTTGTTGCCGGCAATCTGCACGGCCGCTATGCCGCTTTCGCCGGAGAAATTGCTGCGGCGCAGGGTTTTGCGGGTGAGGCGCAGGGCCGGGTCGCTGTTGAGCATTTCGCCCACCGCCCAACCTGCGCCGTATTCACGGCAGAGGCGGCGGAAAGGTTTGTCGGTGATGCCGGCCATCGGCGCCAACGCCACAGGGGAATTTATCTGATAAACGCCGATACGCATAAGCAGAAAGCAGGAGCGTGAAAATGGTGATTGTACATTTTTTAAGCAGTTTTTCCAATGGAAAATTACCGGCTGCAAACCGGCCTTCGTGCAGAAAAGTAATTGATTGGTATGACGATTCTATAACAACCGCTTTCAGACGGCCTATCGGCCTGTTGTTAGTGAAACAAAACAAGGCTTCTGCCCGCAGGCAGTATAAGGAGTGCGGAACCGGGCAGGTTTAATACTGCGGCGGCTTAAACCAAGCCCGCAATGGCTGCACGCCGGCCTGAAGAAAATAAAATCATGTTGCGGATTGCCAACGCGGCAGCAGAATCGATTTCGTGTTATCGTGCACCCGCCCGGCCGCCTTTGCGGCGTTTCACCTTGCACCGCAAATCAATGAATCCGCCATCACCCTTTATCAGGAACCCTTTCGGCCGTCTGAAAAAATATTCAGACGGCCGAAAGGGTTCTGGGAAAGGCCAAAGCCGCACCTGCCGCCATGCCGGGAGGCTTTTGTTTTTTACCGGAAAAGATGGTTGCGTGATTCCCGCATATGCCCAAAAACTGAGGCGTTGCCGTGCTTTTCGGCATTCGCTGCGACCCTCAAAAACCTCAAAGCGGATTTTTTCAGACAAAAACAGAAAGTGCAAACAACGCCGAGAGATTCCGCATATCAGGCCGTCTGAAAGATATCGGTTTCAGACGGCCTTTTGTCATTAATTTTATGTTTAAAAACAAAATAGTTTGCTGTTTGAAGCCCCGCTGCCGGTTTCACCGCCGGGAAAAATCCGCCGTTCAAGCCGCTGCCGGCACAGACGGGCTGCCGGCCACGAAAAGAGGCTTCATCGGTTAGCCGGTTTTTCAGACGGCGTATTCCCTGCTTCCCCGATTTTTGGAGAGCCCCCATATCTGCCGCTGCAATGTTTTCAGACGGCCTCAGGCCGGCAGGCTTTGCAGGCTGTTTACAATGCCGGCAGCGCCCGCGGCTTCGGCCAGCTTGTATAAAATCTGCTGCGGCATATCGCCGTGCCACAGGCGGGTGATGTTGGCAATCACGGGCAGGCAGCTGGCTTTACGCACACGCACAATGGCATCTACATCCAAACGGTAGGGATGCTCCGGCTCGAAACTGAGCGTGCCCGCTTCGCCGAGAATAATATGATGGTTGCCGCGCAGGGCAATGTGTTCGGCGGCCACCAGCCATTCATCGGCGCGGTGGTGTTTGTCTTTGCACAGCACCACGGGCGTGTTCAGACGGCCTACTTCGTCTTGCAGGGCACGGTTGTTCATCAATTCGCCGCCCAAATAAAGCACATCGGTTTCGGCTTCCAGCGCGGGAGCAAGCTGGCGCACATCGCGTATGCGCACCACAGCGGGCTTATCCGCTTCATGGCAGCATGCAACGGCCGCCTGCATGGTGCGGATTTGCTCTTTTCCGCTGCCTGCATTGCCGGCAGCATACGGGCGCGCAGGCAGGTAAAAAGGGTCGGCAAACAGCGCATCGGCGCTGCCCATACGCTGCGGGTCGGCAGTAATATCGAGCATTCTGCCGCCGCCGAAAGATGTGCCGCGAACGGCAATCACGCTGCTTTCGGGCTGCGTTTCGCGGCTGATGATGCGCCACTCGTTCAATACGCGGATGGCACGCTCCACGCCAGGCAGGCGTTCCAACTCGTTGGGGTGGAACACCCGCTCATCGCCCACCGCGCCGATAATGGTGCGTTCTTCGCCGCGCGAAATATGTTCCTGCAGGCCACGGCTGCGGATAAACGCCACCACTTTATCCACCGCTTTCGGCGCCGCCTGTTTCTGCATCACGATAATCATCGCAACCTCCTGATTTCATTTGGCCGCATAGTAGCAATAATCTGCCGCGCGTGCCAGCCGTGCGGCGTTTCAGACGGCCTCTGTGCTATACTGCGGCCGTCTGCTGGTTATTCTTTTATCATGATTCGTTTGCTCCAATCGGGAAAGTTCTGGCTGCGTTGCGCGGTGTACGGCACGCTGGCTGCCGCTGCCGCCGCGCTCGGTCTTTATTTTCTGCTGCACCATCTGCTTGACGGCCGCCGTATTCAGGCATGGGCCGATGAGGCCGTGCGCGGCACCGGCCGCACAGTACGCTTCGATGCCCATATCGGCCGAAGCTGGCTGCCGCGCCCTACCCTCACCCTGCGCGGTGTGGCCGTGAGCAAACCAAACAGCCGTGCCGATGCCGTGCATATCGGCGAAATGCGCATCGGGCTTTCGTGGCGCAGTTTATGGAACGGTATGGAAATCGAAAAATGGGTGCTGCAAAACGCCGATGCCGAGCTGACCCGCCGCGCAGATGGCAGCTGGAGTCTGCAAGACTTATGGCCGCCGCGCGGCAGCAGCCGGTCTATCAACCGTCTGATTGTGGAAAACAGCCGCATCAACCTGCACCTGCCCGAAGGCAGCTACCGCACCGAAGGTTTTAATGCCAACATCGGGCAATCGGGCGAAAAAGGCCGCGCCTTCAAAATCAGCGGCCTCACCCGCCGCAACGGCGGCCTGCCCTCGGCATGGAAAGGCAGCGGAACGGCTGCGCCTTCAGACGGCGGCTGGCAGCTGCCCGCCCTGCATTTCGAAGCCGAACTGCCGTTTCGACAGGGCACCGTCCGGCTGGCCGCCGATGCCGATGCAGTATGGCAGCCGCAAACACATACCCTGCAGGCCGAAAACATCAGCCTGCGCGCCGACAGCGACTACCGGCAATTCCACCTGAGTGGTCGCAGCCCGCTGATACTGTGGGAAAACAACCGGCTCAGTGCCGCTGAAATCAGCAGCGTTTTCACTGCAGGCAATGATGGCGGCCATTGGGACGGCTCTTTCACGCTTGCCCGTGTCAGCCTGAGCCCGCATGTCGCCGCGGTGGGTGAATTCAATCTCAACGGCAGCCACAAAAATGCCTTGCGGCAAACCACTTTCAGCCTTTCCGGTCCGCTTGCCTGGCAAAAAAACACCTTGCTCGAATCCGGCCGCCTCGTGTTGTCCTCCCATCAGGAAAACATTAAAGCCGCCCCGCACCCGCGCCTGATCAGCCGCATGGAAGGGCGTTTCGCTATGAGCGGCAACCATAATTGGCAGCTTGATCTCAAAGGCCTGTTCGATCACCAAAACGCCGCCCTCTCCGCCCGTTATGCTGCCGCAGCCGGTAAGGAACCCGCCAAGCTCACCGCCGAACTGGATGCAGGCAAAATTTCGCTCACTCCCTATTGGAACGATTTGCAGGCAAAAAGCAGCGCGTCTTTCTCTACCCTGCTCGGCCACCCGCTGATGCCGCGTGTCGAAGCTGCCGTCCGTGTCGGCGGCCTCACCTTGCCCGGGCTGCAAATTGATGATCTGCAAACCCTTATCCGTGCCGACAACCACCGCATCACCCTTACCAACTTCAGCGCCGGCTTATACGGCGGGCGCACCGAAGGCGGCATCAGCATTGCCAACACCAACCCGCCCGTTTACCATTTGCAGCAAAACGCCCAAGGCGTACACATACGCCCGTTGCTGCAAGACTTGCTCGGCTATCACGGCATCAGCGGCAACGGCAATGCCGTTATCGACCTTACCGCCGAAGGCAGCGACCATGCAAGCCTCACCCGGACGCTCAAGGGCAGTCTGCAGCTGAATATTTCCAACGGCGCATGGCTGGGCATAGACATGGTCGGTTTTCTGAGCAAACTGCGCAACAATATCCCGTCTGACAACAAAATCAGCAGCGGGCAGATAATGCAGACACCGTTCCGCAGTTTCTTGCTCAACAGCGAAATCAGTGCGGGCATAGGCCGGCACGAATATGCCGAGCTGAAATCCGAAGCCTTTCATATCACTGGCAGCGGCCAAACCGATCTCAATACCCAGACGGTTTCGGAAAATGTGTTAATCCGCAACAGCGCCAATCCCGAAGCCAAACCCATACCCATCAAAATCAGCGGCCCGGTGTCCAACCCCTCGGTAACGCTCGACTACAACCGCCTGACTTCCGGCCTTGCCACGCCCGAAGAAAAACAACGCGCTCTTGCCGAAACCCTTCGCGAGCAATGGCAATGGCTCAATACGCTGCCGAAAACGGCAGCAGAGTCCATATCCGCAAACAAACGCTGAGCCATAAAAACCGGGCTGCTGTAACGCGGTCCAGATTTTTCAGACGGCCTTAAAGCCAATTTATCCATTATTGCTTTAGAATATCTTCTTGCATTCAAATACCGTGTCGGAACCGGTGCCGTGTTCTGAACGGCTTTGCAGATAGGGCGGTTTTGCTCTCGTTAAGATAACCGGCTGTCAATTAAAAAACCGAATCTCTGTTTTCAGAAGATTCGGTTTTTAATTTGCATTGACAGTAACGATAAATCAGCGGCCCACTTTCTCCAAAGCCAGTTTTTCCTGCCGATAGGCTTCGGCAGCTTCACGTTCACGTTTGGTGGTTTGGCGCATCATGTAGTAATTGATGAGAATCACCAATGTGCCTACGATGGCAATCATAATAGTTGCCAACACGTTCATCTGCGGGTCGAGGCCGAGCTTGATTTTCGAGAAAATCACCTGCGGCAATGTGGACGAGCCGGGGCCGGAGAGAAACGAGGTAATCACCAAATCATCCAGCGACAAGGTGATGCCCAGCAGAAAACCCGAAGCGATGGCCGGTGCAATCAGCGGCAGGGTAATCACAAAGAAAATTTTCAGCGGACGTGCGCCCAAATCCATGGCAGCTTCTTCCAGCGACTGATCCAGCTCAATCAAACGAGAGCGGATAACCACGGTAATATAAGCCATACATAACGTGGTGTGTCCTAGAAAAATGGTGAAAAAGCCGCGGTCAAAATAAAGCCAGCCCAGAAGTTCGCTGCTTTGCAGAAACATCTGCACCTGAATAATCAGCAGCAACATCGATAAACCGGTGATCACATCGGGCATAACCATCGGAGCAGACACCATGCCGGCAAACAGAGTGCTGCCGCGGAAACGTTTGATGCGCGCCAATGCATAACCTGCCAATGTGCCGAGTGCAACAGCAGCCAGCGATGATACAACCGCAATCCGCAGCGACAGCCAGGCCGATTCAAGAATGGTGCTGTTATTCATCAACGCGCTGTACCATTTGGTTGAAAAACCGCCCCAAACAGTTACCAGCTTGGATTCGTTAAACGAATAAACCGCTAAAACCACCAATGGAATATACAGAAAAGCCAACCCCAAACCCAGCACCAATTTGAGAAACCAAGATAATCTGTTTGCCGACATTATTTGGCTCCTTCTTCAAGCTCGCGGTTTTCATAACGGTGGAACAACACAATCGGAATCACCAGCAGCATCACCATCACCACAGCAACGGCAGAAGCTAACGGCCAGTTGTTCTGATCGAAGAACGCCTGCCACAACACTTTACCAATCATCAGGTTTTCCGAGCCGCCAACCAGCTCGGGAATCACATATTCGCCCACCGCCGGCACGAATACCAGCATAGAGCCTGCGATGATGCCGGTTTTCGATAACGGCAGAGTAATCGAGAAAAAAGCTTTTACCGGCCCCGCCCCCAAATCAGAAGCTGCCTCCAGCAGCCTGCCGTCAAGTTTTACCAGTTGGGTGTAGAGCGGCAGAATCATAAACGGCAGATAGGCGTAAACCATCACCAGATTCAATGAAAATGAATTATAAAATAAGTTTAACGGCTCGCTGATAACGTTGTATTTCAACAAAAAGTTGTTGATAATGCCGTTATGGCCCAACAGCCCCATCCAAGCGTAAACACGCAGCAGGAACGAGGTCCAGAAAGGCAGCATAATCGCCAGCAGCAGGCCGTTCCGGTAAGCGGGGTTTGCTCGCGAAATGGCGTATGCAATCGGATAACCGAACGCAAGGCAGATCAAGGTTGTGGTCAGCGCGGTTTTAATCGACAGCCAATAAGTAAGCAGGTAAATATTGTTGCCGTTTCCTGCAAACGGGTTGAGCATCTGCCCCAAACTGCTCCAAAAGGTTTGGAAAATATCCGAATAGTTCTGATAGCTCAGGGCGATATTCATCCGCCCCATATCGGGGTCGGTGGTTATCAGCGGCGAATAAGGCGGAATGGCAATTTCCTGCTCGGCAAAGCTGATTTTCAGCACAATTGCAAACGGCACCAAAAACAGCACCAGCAGCCAAATATAAGGCACGGCAACCACCGCCCGCTGTCCGGGGCGGCGCAGCAGCCTGCGTTTCAGTTTTTTCAGTTTCATCGCGTGTCCCTGCAACTTAGCTGAACAAAGGAGTAGGTTGGTTTTCAGGCCAGCTTACATAAACGGTTTCATCCCAGGTGGGCGGCGTAATGTTACGTACATACCAATAAGGTGCAGGCACTTGGCTCTTGATTACGCGGCCGCCCGCCAACTGTATGTGGTAGATGGTAAAGCTGCCCAAATAGGCGATTTCTTTGATAATGCCTTTTTCCCAGTTGAAACCGCCCGCTTCTGCCGGTTGTTCTTTATGCATATCGATGTCTTCGGGGCGGATACTGATCCACAAATTCTGCTCGGCGCGGCCACCCAAGCCATGATCGATACGTATTTTGTTTTCTAATTCGGAAGATTCGATAACGGCATAGTCGGCATGATCCTCCAAAACCACTCCGTCAAAAATATTGGTTTCCCCGATAAATTCGGCGGTAAAACGGCTGTTGGGAAAATCATACACATCACTGGGCGTTCCCACTTGCTGCAGCTTGCCTTCCGACATAATCGCCACACGGGTAGCCATGGTCATGGCTTCTTCCTGGTCGTGCGTTACCATAATGCAGGTTACGCCAACTGCTTCCAATGTGTTCACCAATTCAAGCTGGGTTTGTTGGCGCAGTTTTTTATCCAATGCGCCCAAAGGTTCATCGAGCAACAGAATTTTCGGACGTTTGGCCAAACTTCGAGCCAGGGCCACACGCTGCTGCTGGCCGCCTGAAAGCTGATGGGGCTTGCGCTTGGCAAATTTAGCCATCTGCACCAAACGCAGCATCTCTTCAACGCGGTCGATAATTTCGCCTTTGGGTACTTTATCCTGCTTTAAGCCGAAAGCAATATTCTGCTCTACCGTCATGTGCGGAAAAAGCGCATAGCTTTGAAACATCATATTAATCGGACGCTCATAGGGAGCCAGGCGGGTAATATCCTGCCCATCGAGAATAATTTTGCCCTGGTTCGGCGTTTCCATACCCGCCAACATGCGCAGCAGTGTGGATTTGCCGCTGCCCGAACTGCCCAGCAAAGCGAAAATTTCATGTTTTTCAATATTTAAGTCGACATGATCGACAGCATAATTGTCACCAAACTTTTTCACCAAACCTTGAATTTTCAAATAAGGCTGAGTGGAAGACGCAGTGGTTGCGTTCATAAGCAATACTCCAATCGACAACGGGTACCGGCAAAACGGGTTTCGCAAAGGGTGGAAATAAAGCTGTTTTGGTTGCCTGAGGGAAAACCTTTTATTTCAATAAATTAAAATCAAACGGTTTTCTTTTTAAAAGCGCACGGGCAGCATGGAAATTTCTAAGGGCTGTGGAAAACCTGTTAAGGTTACCGACAGCCCCGCTTGAATCCGTAATTATATTAGCCTATGACTGAATGGGGCAATATAAAATTAAGTTTTTGAACCATTGGAAAACTTTGACACAACCAATCAATGCAGACGGCTGCAAATGAAGATTTTTCCACAACCACAGTCTAAACACTTTATCTTATCCTGAATAACAAGGCCGTCTGAAAACCTTTTCAGACGGCCAATGCAGGTTAGGTTTGAAAACAACAGAATTAGCAGCCGGACAATAGAAAAACACCACCTTTCAAAAAAACAATCTTGAAATGCAAATGCTTTTTATGGTATAAACCGCGCTTTACTTTTTTGGAAGTTTGGAGATTAACCATGGCACGAGTTTGCAAAGTGACCGGTAAACGGCCGATGTCTGGCAATAACGTATCACACGCCAACAACAAAACCAAACGTCGTTTTTTGCCCAACTTGCAATCACGCCGTTTTTGGGTAGAAAGTGAAAACCGCTGGGTTCGCCTGCGCGTGTCCAATGCTGCCTTGCGCACTATCGACAAGGTGGGCATCGATGTTGTTTTGGCGGAAATGCGCGCCCGCGGCGAAGTTTAATTAACGAAATTAAAGGAATACCGTAATGCGCGATAAAATCAAATTAGAATCATCAGCCGGTACCGGCCACTTCTACACTACAACCAAAAACAAGCGTACCATGCCGGGCAAACTGGAAATCAAGAAATTCGATCCTGTTGCCCGTAAACATGTGGTTTACAAAGAAACCAAATTGAAATAAACGGTTTGAAGCATGTATCTGCAAAGCCCTTGCTGACGATAAGCAAGGGCTTTTTGGTTATGGGAATGGCAGTGATTGCCGCTTGAGATGTGCAGCCTTATTGCTTGGCGATTGCATTATTGGAGAGCCGCGCTACTATATATAGGCACACATAATATAGATACAAATATTTTCGGTAAGTTGTTTCCTTTGAATCAGGGCGGGGAATTGCTGTAACGGGAATAAACAACTTCGCCGCATAAGACTTTACAAAGATTTTTGCTCGACAGCATGACCGGCTGCATCAATTCAATCAACAACTCAATATAGAGTAATAATTTAATAATTAAAGTTATAGTAATTGATATATTTAATAATTTAAATTATAATTTAATTAAAAATTATATTGTAAACAGTTAGTATATTTTTTGAATGAACTTTGAAGGATGCTATGAGTCTGACTGAATCAATAGTTTCGCTGAAATAGAAAAATTTATTTGTTATATTGTATCTTGATTAAATGGAGTTTTAATAGAAGATGTTAAATTAAAACTGCTTTTGGTTTGAATAAGCGTATTTTGACGGGACGGTATGGTAGGGTTCTGTCTGTGTGGCCAAAATTGAGAAGGGATGCTATGAATAATACTCAAACTGTTTCAGAGTTGGTGGATGAGTTCGGCTCTCCGGTGAGGCGGTATCGCGGTATCATTATTTCTATTGCGGTATTTCTAGCCATGGTGTCAGGATTGATGTATTACGGTTATATCCTTACCCAGCAAACCAATAAAAACCAAGTTCAAATCGATGCAGCCGGTACTCTGAGCGATACTCTTTATGATTTGTTGGTAACGATCCAATCATTGCGGCTGGCAAATTTGGAATATACTGCGGCTCCGGATAATGCGGAATATGCCGCCAATCAGGTTGAAAATCAAAAATTATTAGAGAAGCGCCGCAGTGATGCACAAAACTTGATTAACGTCATAGATAAAGGAGGGGCATATGATGTGGTTGAAGGCGTGGACAGTATTGACGGCCTGAGTCGGGGAACAATCCGGCAATCACTGAGCAAGGTTCAGAAAGTTTGGGAACAATATCAGCCCTTGCTCGACAGCACGATTAAACATCCGGTGGCTTCAGATTTCGATTCTGATTTTGCTAAAAAGGCAGCAGAGTTCGCAGCAGACAATCACAACACATTATATGAAAGTATTGATGAAATTATTGTTTATTTAAATGAAGATATTACAGAGGCTTCTGCTAAGCTGAAAATTGTTCAGATGGCCGGTATCGGCTTATCGCTGCTGTATTTCCTGTTTTTTGTGAATTTTTTTATCCGCCGTTTGGGTAAGGCAGACCGAGTGGCTGCCATTGCGCGCCGTGAAAACCGCGAAATTTTGCAAACGGTGGACAGCGGTTTGTTTTTGCTGGATAAAAATCTGAATATTGGGTCTCAATATTCGAATGAGTTGGAGCGTTTGTGGGGCAAGAAAGATTTTGCCGGACAGAATATGTTGAGCGTATTGTCTGGCATGGTGTCTAATCCGGAAGATTTGGAAACGGCCGGCAGTTTTGTGCGCCAACTTTATAACTCTAGAGCTAAAGAAAAGCTGATTGAAAGTTTGAATCCTTTGGCATGCAGCCCGATGAATATTACCAATCAGTCGGGTATTAAAGAAATACGTTATCTTGATTTCAAATTCAACCGTGTTTACCAAGATGGGGAAATTGCGCGTGTGCTAGTTAGTGTAAGCGATGTAACCAATGCGGTATTGTTGGAAGATAAAATCGCCAAAGAACGTGAGCAGAATGATTTGCAGATGGAGATGCTGTCTTTCATTTTGAATGCAGATGCCCAACTTTTAGCCGATTTTATCGAGTCGGCCAAAAAGCGCAACAATAATATTAATGAAGTATTGAAGCAACCGGTGCAGGCACAGGTTGATTTCTTCAATAAATTGAGAGCTATTTTCCGTGAAGTGCACGGGTTGAAAGGTGATGCCAGCTCGCTGAGTCTGCATGGCTTTGTTTCAATCGCCGAATATTTGGAAGACAGTTTGAGGGATTTGCAAGGCAGAAAAACTTTGAATGGCGAAGATTTTCTAACGCTGGCCGTATCTTTAGAAGAGTTGTTCAATCTGACCCAAACTATTGAGGATCTCAATAACCGTATCAATAATCTGACTGCAGATAACGGCAAGCCTTCCCGCCAGGCGGCCCAACGGGTCGTTAGTTCCGAACCGGTAAAAGGGCAGTTGTCGAAATATGTTGAAGAGCTTGCACAACGTAACCGTAAAAAAGTGGATTTTAGTTGCGAGGGCATGGACAATCAAGCCGTTAATCTGACGATAAGAAGCCAACTTAGGGAGCTGGCAGTGCAATTATTGCGTAATGCGGTGGTGCACGGTATTGAAATCCCTGAAGAGCGTATAAAGCAGCATAAACTTGATGCAGGCCATATACGCTTGACTTTGGAAGACGGCGGTGATTCCGTGCGGCTGACAGTTCAAGATGATGGTGCAGGTATTAATCCGGAGTTAATCCGCAGTAAACTTGTAGAAACAGGGGGCTATTCTTATGCCGATGCTGCGAAACTGGATAATCGTGTGCTGATCCAAAAAATATTTACCCCCGGTTTTTCTACTGCGGCAGACAGTAATGAGGACGCAGGCCGCGGAGTGGGGATGGATATTATCAGTAACCGTGTTAAGCAGATGAAAGGCAGATTATCGCTGGCAACGCGCACAGGTGCCTATACACGGATTATTTTGACGGTTCCGAAGAAACCATGAGACAAGCCTAAAATAATATTTAATTATAGTGGCGAATATGCGGCTGTTTATGAATGAAGAAATGTTTATATTTGAGAACGAGTTCGGTTTTCTACACGCAATATAGGGAAAAATAATGCTGACAATAATGGTGGTAGATGATTCTAATATTATCCGTAACCGCATCACACGGGGATCGGAAAGTATGCGCTTTGAAGTGGTGGCGACAGCGGCAAACGGTAAAGATGCAGTGCAATTGTATGATATTTTGTGCCCGGATATTGTTACTATGGATTTGACTATGCCGGAAATGAATGGCTTGGAATGTATCCGTAACATCATCAGCTTGAATGAAAACGCCAATATTTTGGTTATTTCCGCACTGGCAGATAAGGCTACGGGGATTAAAGCGCTGGAATACGGTGCAAGGGGATTTCTTTATAAGCCCTTTACAGATGAAGCATTATTCGAAGCTTTAAACGAAATGGCAGAAGGATTACAAAAATGAGAGAAGACCAGCTTCAGGTATTTTTAGAAGGAGTTAAAAAATATTTTAACCAAGTATCTGGGGAAGAGATTTTTGTCGGTACGCCGTATTTGGTTGAAAATGTTATTCCTGCGGCGCAGCACTATTCTGGGGTGATTGCGATTTCCGGAAAAAACAAAGGGATTGTGTATTTTACCTCGCCTGAAAAAATGGCCAAACGGTTGCTTGAGTTGATGGGAGAGAAGGATACCTCCGAAGCTAATTTGATGGACTTGGTTGGAGAGGTTGCCAACACGATTGCCGGTAATGCGCGCAGCGAGTTCGGAGAGAAATTTGAAATTTCCGTACCTGTCGTGATAAAGGGAGCGCCGGACGAAATCATGCTGCCAAGAGAAGGGCGTTCGGTTGTGATTCCTTTAGAGTGGAAATTGTGCCAAGCTGCAATTGTTGTGGCATTGTATAAAGATAAAAGCAGAACCCCTTCAAATTAAAATCTCATAAGGGCAGGTATATACCCGCCCTTAATTTATAGTGGATTGAAGTTAAACCGATTAGTTCAATCCACCATATTCCCCGGCAATACGAAACAGCTTGACAAAGGCGGATTATTTACACAGGAGTCTTACCCCGTGAGTTGCCGTGTGATCAGTTTTTTCAACGGTGGCAGATTGTTGCTCACACGCAGTACTAAGCCGCGCAGCAGTTTGGCCGGCGCAGTCTCATCGGTAAACAGTTTCAGCAGCATATTGGTGCCATAATACAGCGGTCGGGCATGCAGGGCGTGTTTACTGTCATAGCGCGACAGCAGCGTCGGAGAAGCAATGTCCCGTCCTGATTGGGCTGCTTCTTTAATCAAGCCGGCGAGAATATCCGCACTGGACAAACCCAAATTGAAGCCGTGGGCGGTTACGGGGTGCATCCCTACCGCAGCATCGCCGATCAGCGCACTGCGGGTGCCGTAAAACCGTTCGGCCAACATACCTACCAGCGGATAAGTATGAATGGTGCTCGCCAGCTCCATATCGCCCAAGCGGCCGTTAAGCTGCTGTTTGACGCTTGCCGCCAACTCTTCGGGTGAAAGATTCTGAACAGATGCAACGCGGTCGCTGTCAACCGTGATCACGGTGCTGGTTAAATATTCCTCCAATGGCAGCAGGGCGATGGTGCGGCCATAGTGAAAGCATTCATAAGCCGTGTGCCGGTTGGAAACCGTATGTTTCATCCGGCATAAAAACATCGTGCGGCTGTAATCGTGCATATCGGATGCAATACCGAGTTGGCGGCGGGTTTGCGAGAAGCGGCTGTCGGCAGCGACCAGCAGCCCGGCTGTTAAAGTTTCACCGTTTTCCAAAACCACTTGGGTCTGCTCGGAATCGGTTTTAACCTCTTTCACACCCAGCCCGCAGATGAAAGATATATTTGCCGATTCTGCCGCAGCTTCATACGCAGCCTTGCGGATATTGTGGTTGGAAACCAGATAGCCCAAACAGTCGGCAGGTTCGCCGCGCGCTTGGCTCGGCGCAGGGAAGTGCAGCTGGTAGTTTGACTGCCCGTTGAGCACTTTGGCATCGCGCAAAGGATAGATTTCATTTTCGGGAATACGCTGCCACATGCCCAAACGCTGCATGATTTCTTTGGAAAGATGCGTCAAAGCGATTTCCCGGCCATCGTAAGGCGGGTTTTGCAGAGTT
This sequence comes from Neisseria sp. 19428wB4_WF04, assembly GCF_015235335.1. Lineage (NCBI taxonomy): Bacteria > Pseudomonadati > Pseudomonadota > Betaproteobacteria > Neisseriales > Neisseriaceae > Neisseria > Neisseria sp. 19428wB4_WF04. Next base: position 9,844 of record NZ_JADGLG010000029.1, on the reverse strand, counting down.
TCCTGCGGACTTTTTTCGATTAAGACAACGTTCAGGCCGCTGCCGGCCAAAGAAGCAGCGAAACTCAAGCCGGCGGGGCCCGCGCCGACAACGATAATGTCGCAGGTCAGAGTCATAACGGTTCCTTTGCTGTGGCAAGTATCAAACGGCGTAAGCATACCCGAAAAGCTATATCTGATGTGTGGTTTTTGCGGAGGCCTTAATATACGTCAAGGGAGTTTTTCAGACGGCCTAAGCAGGTTTGATAAAGCAATCGGATTGAATGGGCTTTGCCAAAGCCATCGGCCGTCTGAAAGAATCAAACCAACTTCCAAACCCTGCCCAAATTGACCGCCCAAGCTAAAAAGCGCATAATCCCACCTTTCTCCAAAATTGTTTTTCAGACGGGCTAACCGTTTGAAATATATTTATTTTCCAAACACAACACACCATGAAACCACCCGAACTGCTCCTTCCTGCCGGCGGCCTCGAGCGTATGCGCGCGGCTTTCGATTTCGGTGCCGATGCCGTGTATGCCGGCAGCCCGCGCTATTCGCTGCGCGCCCGCAACAACGAATTTGCCAAACTGCCCGTGCTCGAACAAGGCATCAGCGAAGCGCACGCACGCGGCAAAAAATTCTTCTTAACCGTCAATACCCTGCCGCACAATTCCAAACTGAAAACCTTTATGGCCGACATGGAGCCTCTCATCGCCATGCGGCCCGATGCGCTGATTATGGCCGACCCCGGCCTGATAATGCAGGTGCGTGAAAAATGGCCGCATATGCCCATTCATTTATCGGTGCAGGCCAACACCACCAATTATTGGGGCGTGCAGTTTTGGCAGAAAACCGGCGTGGAGCGCATCATTCTTTCGCGCGAACTGAGCTTGGAAGAAATCGCCGAAATCCGCCAAGAATGCCCGGATATCGAATTGGAAGTGTTTGTGCACGGCGCATTGTGCATCGCCTATTCTGGCCGCTGCCTGCTGTCGGGCTATTTCAACCACCGCGACCCCAACCAGGGCACCTGCACCAACGCCTGCCGCTGGGATTACAAAGTACACGGCAGCGAAGAAGACGAAGCGGGTGATGCCAAGCTGTTGCAAGGGTTTGATTTCAACCGAGCGCAGGAGCAGGCCGATGCTGCGTTTGAGGGCATCAACGGTCAGCGGCGCCACCCCGCCGCCGACAAAGTGTTTTTAATCGAAGAAGCCAACCGCCCCGGCGGGTATATGCCGATTATGGAAGACGAACACGGCACCTATATCATGAATTCCAAAGACCTGCGCGCCATCGAGCAGGTGGCCGGTCTTGCCGAAATCGGCGTGGACAGCCTCAAAGTGGAAGGCCGCACCAAATCGGTCTACTACGTTGCCCGCGTTGCCCAGGCCTACCGCAAAGCGATTGACGATGCCGTGGCCGGCAAACCGTTTGACTACAGCCTGCTGGCAGAGCTCGAAGGCCTGGCCAACCGCGGCTACACCTCCGGCTTTTTAGAGCGCCACCAAACGCAGGATTATCAAAACTATCTGGCCGGCCATTCGCTCGCCAAGCAGAGCCGGTTTGTCGGGCAGGTGCTGGAAGTTGATGCCGAAGGCTGGGCCACGGTGGAAGTAAAAAACCGCTTCGCCGTGGGCGACATCTTGGAAATCATCCACCCCGCAGGCAATCAAACCGTGGTGTTGGAAGCCATCATGCGCAAAGGCGAAGCGGTAGATGCCGCCCCCGGCAACGGTATTCAAGTGAAAATCCCGCATATGCAGGGCAAAGAAAACGCGCTGATTGCACAAATTATCAACCCCTGCTCCCAAATGCCCCATCCGCCGCACAAGGTAACAGGGCAAACCTGAGTGCGGCGGTAACGCATATCGAGATCTTGCAAAATTCATTCAGGCCGTCTGAAAGATTGGGCTGTCGCCATTCCCGTGCCGGCGGGAATCCGTTCGTTTTTTATAAATAATTGAAATAAAATAATTAATATTTTTTAAGGCCTCATTTCCGTCTGCGCGGGAATGAGGGGGCTTAAGCATTTCAGACGGCATTAAGGATATTTTTGCAAAGGTTCGGGCCAAAGGTCTCGGGCCGTCTGAAAACACTTTGAGTTTCAGACGGCCTTACACTTCGGCGGATTACCCGATTGAGACAAGGCGGGGGCTTCGGCATCGGTTTCCATTTAAGCCGTTATGGAAAATCCGCTTATTCTGGTTGCGCTTGCGGCATTGCCGCGCCCCGGCTCAAGGTAAACGGTTTGGTTAAACGGCCGAAGCGGCGGCGCAAAATTGATTTTGTATGATCGGTAATACCTGCGGCCTGCCGCCTCGTGCCGAAAATAACGGATTCATTATCACAGAGCCGGCCGGGGTGCGGCGGCCGCAGATATCGTGAAGCAGGTGTCGGGCGGTAAAGGCCGTCTGAAAACACTTTGAGTTTCAGACGGCCTTACACTTCGGCGGATTACCCGATTGAGACAAGGCAGGGGCTGTGCGGCATTGGTTTCCATTTAATCCGTCATGAGAATCCGCCTGTCCGCTGCGGCGTTGCAGTGCTTCGGTTTGACGGGAACGATTTGGAACCTGCTAATCTGCCGGGCAATGGCGGCATCGGTTTACATTATCTGGTAGTGGTTGCGGCCTGCCGCCTCGTGCCGAAAATAACGGATTCATTATCACAGAGCCGGCCGGGGTGCGGCGGCCGCGAATATCGTGAAGCGGGCATCGGGGTAAAGGCCGTCTGAAAGGCGTTCGGGTTTCAGACGGCCTTAAGTTATCGTGGCAGCATCTCAGTTGCGCCGCCCGGTTTCCTAGTGTGTTGTCCCGCTATCAACAAATGAAATACCCGTATTCAGCCAAAGTTTTGATTATTCCACCCATTCCACGGCAAACACGCCGCGCAGGGCGTTGCTCAGGCGGATTTCTTCGGCATGGCGCAGCATAGCGCGGGTGATGCGGCTTTCGTGCACGGTTGCCGCGCCCAGATAAGGTTGGGGGTCGGCCAGCACGGCTTGGCGCATCACGCCGTTGAGTATGTCCAAATCAAGAGCGGGGGTGTGCCATTCGTTGCCGGTTTTGACAAACACATTGCTGCGCCCGCCCTCGAGCAGCAGGCCGTCTGAATTGAAAAACAGGCTGTCGAACGCGCCCTGCCGCTCGGCCTCCCTCCAGCCTGCATCATAAATTTCGCGGCGGGTGGTTTTGAAGCGGCGCAGATAGTCGCGGGCAGGCAGAGCCGTTGCGGCCGGGCACACTTTCGGCAGGGGCGGTTTGCTGCTTAACGGCGCGTGGCTGAGGGTGAGGCCGCTTGAAGCAGTGAGGGCGGCCTTCACGCGGAACGCACCGTTATCGGGCAGGGAGTCCAAATAAGTTTGAATGTGTGTTTCGGGGCGGCCGGGGCAGGGCAGGTTGAGGGCGGCGGCCGACTGTTTCAGACGGCCGGCGTGAAGGTGCAGCAGGGCGCATTGTTTGTGCTGCACGCGCAGGGTTTCAAAAATGCCGAACTCGGGCACAAGGCGGTTGAGAAAGCGTGCTTTCCATTGGCACTCGGCGTATTCCGCCCGCGCATCGCTGTCGGCCACGATGCCCGAGCCGACACCGTAAATACCATGATAAAGGCCGTCTGAAAGCGGGGAGAGCACCAATGTGCGGATTACTACATTGAGCGTGCCGCGAAAACCCAAGCCGCCTTCGCAAGGCTCGAGAAAACCGATGCTGCCGGTGTAAAGCCCGCGCGGTGCAGTTTCGGTTTGGGCGATAATCTGCATACTCATGCGTTTGGGCGCGCCGGTAATCGAACCGCAGGGAAAGGCGGCGCGGAAAATATCGGCGGCGCGGGTTTGCGGCGCGGCTTCGGCTTCTATCAGGCTGGTCATCTGCCATACGCTGCCGAAGCGGCCCACTTTGAACGGCTCGGGCACGCGCACCTGCCCGGTTCTGGCGATTTTGCCCAAATCATTGCGCAACAAATCCACAATCATCACGTTTTCGGCGCGGTTTTTCGGATCGGCCTGCAAGGCGCGGGCACGCTGCCCGTCAAGACCATCGCCCAAAAATGGTGCCGTGCCTTTCATCGGTTCGGTACGGATAAGGCCGTCTGAAGAAATATCGAGAAACAGCTCGGGCGAAAAACACAAAATCCAGCGCGGGTTGCCGTGTGTATCGGGCAGGCAGGCGCAGGCACCGTAGGGAACGGGCTGGCGCAGGCGGCGGTAGAGTTTGGCGGGGTGGCCGTAGGCCGTGAGATGCAGGCGCGTGGTGTAGTTGATTTGGTAGGTGTCGCCGCGCGCGATTGCCGCCTGTATATCGTGTACGGCACGGATATAGGCGGCTTGCGGGGTGTCGGTTTGCGGGGTGGAAATGCCGGCGGGAACATTGTGCGCGCAATGCGCCTCCAGCCACAATGCCGCATCGGTTTCGCGTTTGTGTGCAAACCAATGCAGGGCAAGGCGGGCATCGGGGCTGCCGGGCAGGTGGGCGGGGGGGCTGCCGAATTCGTAGTCGGCACAGATGAAAACATGCAGGCCGCACCGCCAGCCTTCGTGAAGACACCGGTCGAGCGAGTCGAGCTCGGCGGCAGTGAGAAAACGGCTGTGGGCATAGCCTTCGTAGCAAACGGCACGGCCGCTTACAGCATCATCGAGCAGCGCGAAATAGGGCATGGCGCAAGAGGGGCGAAAAAAACGGCATTATAGCGGAGGCCGCCTGTTTGGCGGAATGGCACAGAAATCTAGTTACGTGTAGTTTTTTTGTTCGTTTCAGCGAAAAGGAGTAGAATAACCCCATAAAGTTTACTGATTCCGATTAACCCTTTTGACACAAGGAGCACACATGTCCGATCACCAATTAAAACCGTTTGAGAAAGTGGATCTCGGCGAAAAAAAAGAAGAGCTGCGGGTGTTTGAAAAAGCCGTTTTGGAACACAAAGGCCGCGCAACCAAAGAAGATTCCGGCACCGCGCCGCTGCCGGAAGCCTACCCCTACCGCACACGCATGAGCCGCAGCGTTTATGAAAAAGAAAAGAAAAAACTGCAAATCGAGCTGTTGAAAGTGCAAAGCTGGGTGAAAGATTCCGGCCAGCGCATCGTCTGCCTGTTTGAAGGCCGCGATGCAGCGGGCAAGGGCGGCACCATCAAACGTTTTATGGAACACCTCAACCCGCGCGGTGCGCGCGTGGTGGCCTTGGAAAAGCCCACCGAAACCGAAAAAGGCCAATGGTATTTCCAGCGCTATATCCAAAATCTGCCCACTTCGGGCGAAATGGTGTTTTTCGACCGTTCGTGGTACAACCGCGCCGGCGTAGAGCGCGTGATGGGTTTTTGCGAACCGCACGAATATCTGCTGTTTATGCGCCAGACACCCGAGTTTGAACGTATGCTGGTGGCCAGCGGTATCCACCTGTTTAAATTCTGGTTTTCAGTGAGCCGCGAAGAACAGCTGCGCCGCTTTATTTCCCGCCGCGATGATCCGCTGAAACACTGGAAACTCTCGCCGGTCGATATCCAGTCGCTTGACCGTTGGGACGACTACACCGATGCCAAAAACGCCATGTTCTTCCACACCCACACCGGCGATGCACCGTGGACGATTATCAAATCAGACGATAAAAAACGCGCCCGCTTAAACTGTATCCGCGCATTCCTGCACACTCTCGACTACCCGGGCAAAGACGTTAAATCCATCGGTGAAGCCGATCCGCTGCTGGTGAAAGTGCCCGATACCAAATTTACCGACAACAACTTCGATGTGATTGCCGACTGACCGGCAAACCCAAAAACAGGCCGTCTGAAAATATGAAAATGTTTCAGACGGCCTGTTTTTGGGCGGCTTAGATTTCTTAGAATATGCAGTTAAGATATAATAACCGTTCCGATAACATAAAAGCCAAAAATCATGACACGATACGCGCTCTTACTTGCCGTTGCCGCCCTGGCCGCCTGCGGCACACAAAAAGCCGTCCGCCCCGATGCCCCTGCACCCGCAGTAGCAGAGTCGCAAACCCAGACCATTCACTATCAAACCAAAAAAGGCAAACGCTTGACTGCTGTTTACCACAATAACCACAGCCCATTAACCGTTGAATTGAAGCAGGGAAACAGCGTAGAAAATCTGAAACAGATCCAATCGTGGGCCAAAGGCGTGGAATACGCCAACAACACAACCCGCTGGCACGTCCAAGAAGGGCGTGCCACACTTAAACGCAAAGGCATGTCCAGTATTTATTATGAAATAAATTAATCATCGCATCCAGTTCAGCTCAAAACCGTTATTTTGCTCAAGCGAGTTTGGCAGCATATGGCTTCAGACGGTTTGGTTAAAGAAAATCCCAGTGTTGTTTACGCGTTATCGCTTTTTGCCTGAAAACCCGGTTTGGGGCTATTATAGAGTTGCTAAGAATGTCCGAGGATACGGCGAAGCTGTGTGGTTTTTGAGCGTACTCAAAAAATTACGAAACCATCATTGATCGTAAAAACAAAAACTGTACGGCATAAAAGTGTAAACAATCCGACCTTTCCTAACACTCATGGTGTTAGTGCAAAAATTTCGGAATTGACGTGGCCTAGCCCTTAAATACCACGACAAATTCGCAGAACTTTTAACTACTCTTTTGGTGTGCCAAAGTTAAGAAGTTTTCGATGCCATTATATAGTTTTGTTTGTCTGTAAACCACTTGCGGTGATGGGTAAAACCTCTTATATCTAACACATCACAGCTACTGAATCGGTATGTTTCCCAGCCTTGCCAATGGCTGTACTGATACTGCATAGAAAGATAGCGCGTCGAAGTATCAACGCCGTTTGTGTATTCAACCGGTAACAACCAAGTCGTGCCCTGCTTTTGCGGGGCACTTTTGTATTCAGTATTGTTTATTTTTCGGCATTGTTTATTGATGTTGTGAAACCGTAACAGGATGTGTTGTATTTCGTTTGGTTCCTCGGCAGGTGCAAAGCGGTGGCTGCTGTTTCTGCCCGTCTGTTGGGCAAGAGGCGATACGCTTCGGTATTTCTTTATTGGTGCAACCTAGTTTTTGCCCTCTGTCAGATAAGGGGCGTGATACGCGTACACAGCGGTGTTTCCATGCCGCTCCCCAAAACGCCGCCGCCCGCCTGCTTTGCCTGATGCCGGCACGGCGTTTGGCAGGTTCAGGTTCCCTATCCATCATTTTCGCGAGCAGCCAAACGGCTGGATGCTCCGCTTCGGATAAGGTTTTGTCCTGCACAACAGGGGTTCGGATGGGAAAATTGACGGTTCGCAGACAAACGCAATCATGGCTTGATTCACGAGATACGCAGGCAGTGCAGGATTTGAAACAGCGTTCGGATTCAGGCGTGATGGTGCGGCAGGCTGATGACATTTGCCCTCCCCTTCCATCTTGTCAAGGGAAAATGTCAAAACGGATCCCCTTTTTTTTGGGGGGGGAGGGACATATCATGCCATCTGAAATTTTTCAGACGGCATGATATATTGGTGCTGTGCTTTGGGCTTTGCGGGGTGTCAGTTTTTCATAATTTCTGCTAACGGCCAGCGTGGTTTTACATCAAAGCTGCCTGCTGTCTGCGCGTTCTGCAAGCGCATGGCGCCGGCAAGGGCAATCATGGCGCCGTTGTCGGTACAGTATTCCGGCGCTGGAAAATGCACTTTTACGGCTTCTGCGGGTGGTTTGCTGCGGCCTTTGGTGTGCGGCTGTATGGTGAGTGCAGACAGGGTTCCGCGCAGCTTTTGGTTTGCGCCTACGCCGCCGGCCACTACCAGGGTGCGGAAGCCTGTATCGAGCAGGGCTTTGTGGGACTTGGCGGCCAATACGTCTACCACTGCGTCTTGAAATGCCCGGCAGATGTCGTTGCGGGTTTGTTTGGGGATGTTGCCGTTGTTTTCTGCGCGAACTTTCTGCACGGCAGTCAATACGGCGGTTTTCAGGCCGGAAAAACTCATCTGCAAATCGGGCGAATGCAGCATCGGGCGTGGAAATTCAAATACTCCGGGGGATCCGAGCCGGGCCAGTTGCGACAGCTCGGCGCCGCCGGGATAGGGCAGGCCCAGCAGCTTGGCGGTTTTGTCGAAGGCTTCGCCGGCGGCATCGTCCACGCTTTCGCCCAACAGCGTATAGTTGCCGATGCCGCGAACTGCCATAAACTGTGTATGCCCGCCTGAAACCAGTAATGCCACAAACGGAAAGGCGGGTTTGTTGTCGGACAGAAGCGGTGAGAGCAGGTGGCCTTCGAGATGGTGTACCGGCACCACGGGTTTGCCCAGTGCAAATGCCAATGCGTTGGCGTAGCCCGATCCGGCCAGCAGCGCGCCGCTCAAGCCGGGCCCTTGTGTGAAGGCTACGGCATCGATGTCGGCATAGTCTGCGCCTGCTTCCTGAAGGCAGCTTTGCGTAAGCGGCACGAGGCGGCGGATGTGGTCGCGGCTGGCAAGCTCCGGCACTACGCCGCCGTATTCGGCGTGCATTGCCATTTGTGTGTGTAGCCGGTGCGCGAGCAGGCCGCGCTCTGTGTCGTAAAGTGCAACGCCGGTTTCGTCACACGAAGATTCTATTCCCAATACCAGCATAATGATGAGGCCGTCTGAAAGCTTTGGTTGAAACTATGGTGGATTAAAATGGCAATGATACAGCGTTGTTGTGTTGCTGTGCAGGTATCAATAGCCCAGGCGTTGGCAAATCGTTGAAACCAGACCGGCTTGGTTGAGGGTGTAGAAATGCAGGCTGGGCGCGCCTTCGCGCAGCAGGCGTTCGCACATGTCGGTTACCACATCAAGCGCCAGTGCTTTGATGGAGGCGGTGTCATCGGCATACGATTGCAGCTTCAGCCGCAGCCAGCGGGGGATTTCGGCACCGCAGGTGTCGGAAAAGCGCGCCAGTTTGGAAAAGCTGGCAATCGGCATGATGCCGGGGATAATCGGAATATCCACGCCCCGGCCGTGCACATCGTCTAAAAAACGGAAATAGGCATCGGCGTTGTAGAAATATTGGGTGATGGCAGAATCGGCTCCTGCCTTGACCTTGCGCACGAAATTGTTTAAATCGTCTTCCGCGCTGCGCGATTGCGGGTGGTATTCGGGATAGGCTGCCACTTCGATGTGGAAATCGTTGCCGAACTCGGTTTTTATCAGCGAAACCAGCTCGTTGGCGTAACGCAGCCCGTCCAGCCCTGCGCCCATGCCGGAGGGAATATCGCCGCGCAGGGCAACAATGTGGTGCACACCCAAAGATTTATATCCGTTTAGCAGGGCGGTGATTTCGTGCGGCTGCATACCCACGCAGGGCAGGTGGGGGGCGGCGGCCACGCCTTCGTTCAGAATATCCTGAACCGCCTGCATGGTGCCATCTTTGGTGGAGCCGCCCGCGCCGGAAGTGCAGGAAAAAAATTCAGGGTCGAACTGGCTCAGTTGCTTGCGTGTGATCACTTGTTTGGCACGGCCTTCGGGCGTGCGGGTGGGGAAAAATTCAAAACTCAGTTTTTTGCGTTGTTTGCTGTTTAACATGGCGGAGCCTTTTGATATTCGGTACGCCCGAGATTATGCGGCATGATGTTTTTAAATCAAGCGGAAGTGCGCGGGGTTTGTGTGAAAAATATTTGTTTGGATATGAATCGGATGATTGTGTGCGGTAAAAAGAGAGTTTCAGATAGCCCGATTTCTTCTATTTAAGGTGCGGCAGGACAAAGCTTGGCGGGTGCCGCCGCCCGCCACAGCGCGCTTGAAAGTATGCAGCCCAAAGCAGGCGGGGAGGTGTCCCGGCTGCCGAACCTGCCGGCAGGATACGGCACGGGCGGAAAAGCCAGCAGTGCACGGAGATATGCCGGCACGGGGGCTGGGGGCCGCATCGTCCGCCTGCCGGCGGCGCCGGTCGTCTGAAACGGGCCGGGC
>NZ_JADGLG010000028.1:0-31972 GCF_015235335.1 Neisseria sp. 19428wB4_WF04 | reverse complement strand
ACGGGGCGTGCTGTTTACCGCTGCCCTGAATGAAGCCGCGTTTCCACTTGCCTGCGCCGATGGCAACGATTTTCGCTGTTTGCGCGGGACAGGCCGCGCCGAAAGCGGGCACGGTGTAGGCACCATCGCTAAAGCCGAGTCAATCCGTTTTGCCCGCAACCCCCGCCGCTTTCAGCACTGCCCCGCCACATCGGCGGCTTTTTGCGCGCAGGCCGGCGCAACATTGCCCATTGCAGATTTGCCGTGCCCGCGCGTGCTGACGGCGATTACCTCATGATTTTTGGCAAGATTGTCGATAAATTCGCCCATTTCAGCGGGCGAACCTATCGGGCTGCGGTGCAGTACTGCAATAGGCGGCGAGCCTTTGCCGTAGCGTTCAAAATAGATTTTTGCGCCGTCTGATGAGGTGGCGTATTGCCCTGTTTTTTCGTTGTTGCCGTAAGGGATTTGGCTTTGGTAACTCGTTTCCGTCAGCGCAGCGGCGCATTTGCGGTGGCGCAGGCGGCGGTGAGAGTAAACGCGGCGAGAAAGAGGATTTTGATCGGTTTCATGGCTGTTACCTCATTTTGATTAATGTTGTTTCCGATGCGGTATGATTAATGCGGGCAGGGAGTGATGCCTGCCCGAATCTGCAATACACGAAGATGCCGGATACAGTCGGGTAGTATGGGACGGGTGTAAAACCCTGCCCCTGATAAGATTGAGGTCGCTTGAAAGTTCCAGCACGGCAAAAGGAACCGTTTCGCCAGCGTTTTGCCTTGCCGGAACGGTGCTCCAGCACCACAGAAGGCCGGTTTGCTTGTCAGAAACTGTGTTAGCTCCGCAGCAGGCAGGCTTCCTTTTCGGAAATGGCGTTTTGGCGAGACCTGCCCTGTTCGTTTTCAGACGGCCTTCAACCGTTACATTTCATATTCGGGCTTGCGCAACGGCGTGTCTGCGTTCGGTTTGATTTCCGTGTCCCATACTTTTTCTTTCCACTCATCGGCGGGGATTTCGGTGTAGGCGATGGTGATGTATCTGGCGGGCGTGTTCAAACGTTCGCTAGCAAAAGCGGTCAGATCATCGGCGAAGGTTTGCAGTTCCTGTTTGCTTAAGCCTTTTGGGTAGCATTTGATGTTGATATGCGGTATATAAAACTCCTTGTGAATAGTTGGGTTGGTATGGGCTGTATTCCTTCGTTTGAGTTAGATAATACCTCAAACGGTACAACACTTTGAAGCAGGGCTTCAGAGTGGAGCTGTGCATACTTATCGGGGCGCAGCAACGCCGTAACGGAAGTGAAAGGGATTGCTTACAGGCCGTCTGAAACGTTTCAGACGGCCTTCATATATTGCAAACCATGAAAAAAAGGGGGCACTTTACACCCCCTCTTGTTTTGTTATTTTTCAGCGCGTTTGAAATGGTGCGGACGCAATCCCATCAGCCCCATCGACAAGAAATACAGCCCTCCGCCCAGAGCCACCAGGCCGGAAAGCTGCACTGCTTTCTGCCAGCCGGGCACATCAATCCATTGCAGCGGCAGATAAGTTTGCGCTTGCGCCAGCCACAAGCCGCCGCCCATTACCGCCAGCGCAATGGCGAGTTTGGCGAGAAACACTGCCCAGCTCGCGCCGGGTTGGTAGATTTTATGTTTGCGCAGCAGAAAATACAGCAGCCCCGCGTTTAGGCACGCCCCCAAGCCGATGGCGAGTGCCAGGCCGGTGTGCTTCAGCGGGCCGATAAACACCAAATTCATCAATTGGGTGCAGACGAGTGTGAATACGGCGATTTTCACCGGTGTTTTGATGTTTTGGCGTGCATAAAAACCGGGCGCCAACACTTTAATCATGATCAGGCCGATGAGGCCGAACGAATAGGCAACCAGCGCGCTTTGCGTCATCAGTGCATCGTTGAGTGTAAATTCTTTATACAGAAACAGCGTGGCCACCAGCGGAAACGACAGCACGGCCAGCCCCACCGCTGCCGGCAGGGCAAGCAGCATACACAGGCGCAAGCCCCAATCCAGCAGGCCGGAAAATGCCTGTGTATCTTTGTCTGCGGCGTGTTTCGACAGGGTAGGCAGCAGAATCGTGCCCAGTGCTGCGCCGAGTACGCCGGTGGGCAGCTCCATCAGGCGGTCGGCATAATACAGCCACGATACGCTGCCCGATTGCAGCAGCGAGGCAAAAATGGTGTTGATCACCAGTGAAATCTGCGCCACGCTCACCCCGATAACGGCCGGAATCATCTGTTTGATCACGCGGTTTACTGCCGCGTCTTTCATATTCAGTTTCGGCAGTTTCAGAAAACCCAGCTTTGCCAGCCACGGCAGTTGGAAGCCCAATTGCAGCAGGCCGCCCGCAAACACCGCCCACGCCAGTGCCATTACCGGCGGGTTGAAATAGGGGGCGAAAAACAGCGCGCATACGATAAACGACACATTCAGCAGCGTGGGCGTGATGGCGGGAATGCTGAATTTATGGTAGGTGTTGAGTATCGATCCGACAAAAGAAGAAAGTGAAATCAACAAGATATAGGGAAAGGTGATGCGCAGCAGTTCAACGGAAAGCTGAAATTTGCCGGCATCTTGGGTAAAGCCCGGTGCGGAAACATAAATAATCCACGGCGCGGCCAGAATGCCCAAAGCGGTTACTATCATCAAAATAAACGACAACATACCTGCTACATGGCGGATAAACTCCCGCGCGGCCGCTTCGGAGCGGGTTTGCCGGTACTCGGCCAAAATCGGCACAAATGCCTGCGCGAAAGCGCCTTCGGCAAATATCCGCCGCAGCAGGTTGGGCAGTTTGAATGCCACGAAAAATGCGTCTGTGGCCATGCCCGCGCCGAATATGCGCGCGATAATCGTGTCGCGCACGAAGCCGAGTATGCGCGATACCATGGTTAAACTGCCGACTTTTGCCAGTGCACCGAGTAGGTTCATGGTGGTTTCTTGAGTGGGATAAAAAGAGTTGCGGTCGTCTGAAAAGTATCCGCCGGGGAGTCAGTATAGTTAAACCACTTACTTGATAACCGTTCTGTCATACTCGGGCTTGACCCGAGCCTCTCATATTTAGTGAAATTTAAGATACTCGGGTCAAGCCCGAGTATGACGAGTGTGCTTTTTATTAAGTTGGTTGGCTATTACTGCATGTTTTCGGTTTCAGACGGCCTGCTTGGATAGCGGCCGTCTGAAAAAAGCTTTACGGTTTGATGCCGGCGCGGTCGGTTAATACTTGGTCGATCAAGCCGTATTCTTGCGCTTCTTGCGCCGACATATAGTTATCGCGGTCAGTGTCGCGCTCTACTTCGGCCAAATCCCGGCCGCTGTGTTGTGCCAGCAGGCGGTTGAGTTTGTCTTTCAGCTTCAGCAACTCGCGGGCGTGGATTTCGATATCGGAGGCCTGGCCGCCCAAGCCGCCGCTGATCAGCGGCTGGTGTATCATCACACGGCTGTTGGGCAGGGCGAAACGTTTGCCTTTGGCACCGGCAGAAAGCAGAAACGCGCCCATGCTGGCTGCCTGCCCCAAGCATAGGGTAGAAACATCGGGCTTGATAAAATTCATGGTGTCGTAAATCGACATGCCCGCCGTTACCGAGCCGCCGGGCGAGTTGATATACAGAAAAATATCTTTATCAGGGTTTTCACTCTCTAAAAACAGCAACTGCGCCACCACCAGATTGGCACTGTCATCATTTACGGGCCCCACCAGAAACACGATGCGCTCTTTGAGCAGGCGCGAATAAATATCGAAAGCGCGCTCACCGCGGCCGCTTTGCTCGATAACGGTGGGCACCAGGTAGCCGTTGCGGATGTCGGGAATCATCTTGTTCTCCTTATCAGAATATTTCAGCATGGCGGATATTATTTAACACGGCAGGCAGCAAGCCGTAGGCAATATAGGCAGCATGGCAAGGCGGGGTAACGCTGTGCTGTGTTTTAAATGGAATCCGCTGTAAAAAGCACCAAAGCGTGGAAGGCTGCTTCGGTGCTTTGAGGGTTTCAGACGGCCTCAACTGCCGTGTCAGGCCTGCGCGCCCATCACTTCGTCAAATGACAATACTTTTTCGTTTACTTTGGCTTTGCCCAGCACGAATGCTACCACATTGGCTTCAACAGCCAGGGAAGTGGGGCCCTGCAGACGTTGTTTGTCGGCAAAATACCAGTCGATCACTTCCTGCGGATCTTCGTAGCTTTCGGCAAAATCACTCACTACGTCTCTGATCTGCTCTTCGGTGGGCTCCAGTTGGTTGTCTTCAACCAGCTTGGCCAAAATCAAACCCAAAGCCACGCGGCGTTCGGCCTGTTCTTTGAACATATCGGCAGGCAGGTTCAGACTGCCGGCATCGGCCATGCCTTGATTCACGAAGTTTTGCTTCATTTCGCCGGCCAAGCGGGCGGCTTCTTCATCAACCAACACTTTGGGCAACTGCACTTCGGCGGCCTTCAGCAGGGCTTCCATCACCGAGTTTTTGGTTTGGTTTTCGGTGCGGCGGGCAACTTCGCGGGCCACGTTTTTGCGCACTTCTTCGCGCATTTTGGTAACATCGCCGTCAGCGATGCCCAAGGCTTTGGCAAACTGTTCGTCCACTTCGGGCAGCACGGGGGCAGACACGTTTTTCAGGCTGATGGCGAAAACGGCGGTTTTACCGGCCACATCTTTGCCGTGGTAATCCTCGGGGAAAGTTACTTCGACATCTTTGCTTCCGCCTTCTTTCAGCCCCAATATGCCGGCTTCGAATTCGGGCAGCATTTGGCCGTTGCCTAAAACGAACGGGTAGTTTTGCGCACTGCCGCCGTCAAACGGGGTGCCGTCTATTTTGCCTTCGAAATCGATAATCACGCGGTCGCCGTTTTGGGCTTCGCGCTCGACATGGTCAAAGCGGGCGCGTTGTTTGCGCAGGATCTCAACGGTTTTTTCCACTTCTTCGCTGCCCACTTCGGCGGTTGCTTTTTCTACTTCCTGGGCAGACAGATCGCCTACGGTAATTTCGGGAAACACTTCAAATAAAGCGGCAATTTTGAAGCTGTTTTCATCGTTTTGCTCCTCGATGCCTTCAAAGCGGGGGCGGCCGGCCACCTTCAGGTTTTGGGCAACGGCGGTATCGTAGAATGCTTTTTGCACCAGCTCGTTGAGTACATCGTTCTGCACGCTTGCGCCATACATGGAAGCCACCATTTTCAGCGGCGCTTTGCCCGGGCGGAAGCCGTCGATTTTTACGCGGCGTTGGGTTTGCCGCAGGCGTTTGTCGGTTTCTGCGTTGATTTCGCTCCACGGCAGCGACAATACTGCTCTGCGTTCCAGATTTTCTAAAGTTTCTACAGTTACGCTCATCGTAAGCCCTTATTGAATATAGGTTTGTTTGTTTATCAACAAAACGGGCAGGGGCCCGTTTGATGTTGGGAAATCGGAAATGAAAATTCAGCGCGGAAGTATATCACACACAGCGGGGGTTAAAATAGAGGGGCGGCGGATTTGTGGCAGCAGATGTTTTGAGGCCGTCTGAAAAGAACAAAGCGGTTTTTTCAGACGGCCTCTGCCGTGTCTGCCTGTTTGAAGATGCGGCAAAGGGCAGACGGTTTGCGGGTTAAATCAGTTCCAAATCCGGCCCGGCATTTTGGGCGCGGCGGCTGCGCAATTGGATGTCGAGACGCAGATCGTGGGCGGAATCGGCATTTTTGATGGCGTCTTGAAAGCTGATGTGGCCGTTTTCATAGAGATCGTATAGAGCCTGGTCGAAGGTTTGCATACCCATGCTTTGCGATTTTTTCATGACTTCTTTAATCGAATGTACATCGCCGTTGTGCACCAACTCGGCAATCAGCGGTGAGTTGAGCAGCACTTCCACGGCGGCTACGCGCCCTTTGCCGCCTTCGCGCGGAATCAGGCGTTGCGAGATGAAAGCCTGCAGGTTGAGTGAAAGGTCGGTGAGCAGCTGCACGCGGCGCTCTTCGGGGAAAAAGTTGATAATGCGGTCGAGTGCCTGGTTGGTGCTGTTGGCGTGCAGGGTGGCCATACACAGGTGGCCGGTTTCGGCAAAGGCGATGGCGTAATCCATGGTTTCGCGGTCGCGGATTTCGCCGATAAGAATCACATCGGGCGCTTGGCGCAGGGTGTTTTTAAGGGCGGCAAACCAGTTTTCGGTGTCCACGCCCACTTCGCGCTGGGTGATGATGCAGTTTTTGTGTTGGTGCACAAACTCGATGGGGTCTTCGATGGTGATGATGTGGTCGTGGCTGTTTTCGTTGCGGTAGTCGATCATCGAGGCCAGCGAAGTGGATTTGCCCGAGCCGGTGCCGCCCACAAAAATCACCAGGCCGCGCTTTTGCATGGCGATTTTCTGCAATATCGGCGGTAGGTTGAGCGTTTCGAATTTGGGGATATTGCTGGTGATGGTGCGGAACACCATCGCGGTGGCACCGCGCTGCACCATGGCATTGACGCGGAAACGGCTGGTGTCGGGCAGGCTGATGGCAAAATTGCACTCGTTGGTGTTGGTAAATTCGTCTATCTGCTTGGAAGACATCACGGAAAAGGCCATTTCCATGCAGCGTTCGGGTGTGAGCGGGGTTTCGGTGATGCGCGTAATTTTACCGTCCAGTTTCATGGCGGGCGGGAAGTTGGCGGTGATAAAAAGGTCGGAACCTTTATATTTATTGAGCGTTTTCAGCAGCGAATAGATTTCTTCTTTGGCCGGCAGCGGACTTTCGTTCATTTTTATCCCTTTTGTTGTGTGAGTTTTGGTTAATTTGAGTAATTATAGCAAATTTCAGACGGCATGGAGCGGGTTGCCGGCGCAGTAGTGCCGTGTGGGCTTCAGCGGTATAATGCTCCGCCTTATCCCTTTGAAAGAGAAGAAAATGACCGTAAAACAAACAGGCGGCACCGTGGCGGTTGTCGGCGCAATGGAGCAGGAAATCGAGCTGTTGAAAAACAGCATGGAAAATGCCGTTACCGAAACGTTCGGCAGGTTTACGGTTTACTGCGGCACACTGGGCGGCAAAAAAACGGTGTTGGCTTTGAGCGGAATCGGCAAAGCCAATGCGGCGGCGGTTACGGCATGGGTGGCGGGGCGTTTTGCTCCCGACTGCGTTATCAACACCGGCAGCGCGGGAGGCATCGGTGCGGGCCTGAAAGTGGGCGATGTGGTGGTCGGCACGCAGGTGGCGCATCATGATGTGGACGTTACCGCTTTCGGTTATGCCTTAGGGCAGGTGCCGCAACTGCCTGCCGTGTTTGAGAGCGATGCGGCGCTGGCGGCAGCGGCCGTAGCGGCGGCTGCGGCATTTGAGGGCGCGGCGGTGCACCGGGGCCTGATTGTGAGCGGCGACCAGTTTGTGCACGGCGGAGAAAAAGCGGCATTTATCCGCCGCCATTTTGCCGGGGTGCAGGCGGTGGAGATGGAGGCGGCGGCCATTGCGCAAACCTGTTTCCAATTGAAGGTGCCGTTTGTGGTGGTGCGCGCGGTGTCGGATGCGGCAGACGAACAGGCCGGTGTCAGTTTCGATGAGTTTTTGAAAACGGCCTCGGCCAATTCTGCCCACATGGTGATGAACCTTATCGGCCTTCTCTAGACCCCGCGCCGCATGGAAAGCCCTCCGGCAAAGGCCGTCTGAACACGCTAAATGCGCAGGCGGTTTCAGACGGCCTGAATGGTTTTCAATGCGGGGTATCAATCCCTTTGGTTGGTTTTGCAAACTGCCTGCGCAGCGGCCGTCTGAAAAGGGTTCATCGGGTTTTCAGACGGCCTGATGAGTTTTCGGTGGCCGGCATGGTGCCGCTGAAACGCCTGCCTGATGATGCTTTGGGCGGAGAAACTGGCCGGGCGGATTTCTGTTGCGGCCGTGCTGCGGCTTCAGTGAATCCCTTCTGTTTCGGGTAAGGCGGCAGAATTCGGACGGTGCAGAGATTCTGTTTGAGCAGAGTATCGCGTTCGGTTGCCGCTTCGGCGTTTGCAGAGCCGTTATTTTCGAGCGGGCACGACAGTGCTGTAACAGAAATGAAGCGGTACACTATATGGCATGCGCAGATAAGGCGCGGGAGAGGCAACGTTCAGACGGCCGGGGCGTGATAAAAGGTTTCGGTCTGCACTATCTGCGGGCGGCGGCTTGGATTAAAATAGTTGCAGTGCATTATTTTTATCTGTGTTGAATCTGTGAGGAAACAAATGAGCGATAAATTCGGCTTCAAACCGCTGCCGGCGGCGGTTGCTGTGGGCCTTGCCCTGATGATTTGGTTTGTGGTGCCGGCGCCTGAAGGGGTAACGGCGCAGGCTTGGCACCTGCTGGCGATGTTTGTGGGGGTGATTGCGGCGATTATCGGCAAAGCCATGCCGATCGGTGCGGTGTCGGTTATCGCCATCATGCTGGTGGCGCTCACGGGCGTTACTGCCGACAAGCCTGCCGATGCCGTGAAAGATGCGCTCAGCAGCTTTGCCAGCCCGCTGATTTGGTTGATCGGTGTGGCGATTATGATTTCGCGCGGCATTTTGAAAACGGGTTTGGGCGCGCGCATCGGCTATTATTTTATTTCGCTGTTCGGCAAAAAAACCATCGGCATCGGCTACAGCCTGGCGCTTTCCGAGCTGCTGCTGGCACCGGTTACGCCGAGCAACACTGCGCGCGGCGGCGGCATCATCCACCCGGTGATGAAGGCGATTGCCGCCAGTTATGATTCCGACCCGGAAAAAGGCACGCAGGGGCGCATCGGCAAATATCTGGCTTTGGTAAACTATCACAGCAATCCGATTACTTCGGCGATGTTTATCACGGCCACCGCGCCCAATCCGCTGGTGGTGGATATTATCGCCAAGTCTACCGGCTCCGATATTCATTTAAGCTGGAGCACTTGGGCGCTGGCGATGCTGCTGCCGGGGCTGGCTGCAATGGTGCTGATGCCGCTGGTGCTGTATTTCATTTATCCGCCCGAGATTAAAGAAACGCCCGATGCGGCGCAGTTTGCCAAAGAAAAATTGGCCGGTTTGGGGCCGATGAGCGGCGGTGAAAAAATCATGTTGGCCATTTTCGCCGTGCTGCTGGTTTTGTGGGCGGGCATTCCGGCGATGCTGTTCGGCAAGGCGTTTGCCGTTGATGCCACCACCACCGCCTTTATCGGCTTAAGCCTGCTGCTGCTCTCGGGCGTGCTCACTTGGGACGATGTGCTGAAAGAAAAAAGCGCGTGGGACACGATAACCTGGTTTGCCGCGCTGGTGATGATGGCAACGTTTTTAAACAAGCTGGGGCTGGTGTCCTGGTTTTCGGCGGTGCTTGAGCGCAATATTGCCGGCTTGGGCTTGGGCTGGGCGGGCGCATCGGCGTTGCTGGTGCTGGCCTATATGTATGCCCACTATATGTTTGCCAGCACCACCGCCCACATCACTGCCATGCTCGGTGCTTTTTATGCTGCGGGTTTGTCGCTGGGCGCGCCGCCGATGCTGTTTGCGCTGATTATGGCTGCCGCCTCCAGCATCATGATGACGCTCACCCACTATGCCACGGGTACTTCTCCGGTGATTTTCGGCTCGGGTTACACCACGCTGGCCGAATGGTGGAAAGCCGGTTTCGTGATGAGTGTGGTAAACCTGCTGATTTTCGTGTTTATCGGCGGTGTTTGGTGGAAAGTGTTGGGCTATTGGTAAACCCGCAGGTTTCTGCCGGTAAAATCAAACAACATTAGGCCGTTTGAAAATACCGGCAATTTGGAAATACCGGCAATTTGGAAATACCGGCCGTCTGAAAAGCTTTCAGACGGCCTTCGCTTCCCACGGCAAGGTTTCGGGGCGGGCTGCTGCGGAGAACTTTGGTTTGCTGCGCTTTGCACAGGATTTTCTGCAAGGCAATGCGGCGGTATAACAAGGCCGTCTGAAAATGCTTTCAGACGGCCTGTAACGTTTTAAGGCCAAGTTCGGCAGTTTAGTTAATCGTATAGCCGCGCAGGTATTGGCTGCGTTCGCGGGTCATGCGGGTGTCGCATTGCAGGTGCAGGTATTCGGCCTGCAGGCTGCTTTCGGCTTGGGCGGCGGCTTGGCGGCAGTGGGTGTTTTTGCTTTGAATCCAACTGCGTTGCTCGTTAATCAGCTCTTTTTGGATATTCTGATCGATGCTGTTCCACACCATATTGATTTCGCGGTCGGCCGCTTGGTTGTTGTTTTTTGCCTGCTCCAATTCGCCTGCAGAGAAGGCGGTTTCGCTGCGGGGCGGCTCGGGGGTAAGGGTTTCGGGCGCGTCTGTAGCGGTGGTTTCTCCGCCGAACGTATTGGCGGCGGCATTATTGTCGAGTATGTCCTGCGGGTCGGCCGGCGGCGGGTCGGGAAAGGCCTGCGGGGCTGTGCTTAGCGCATCTTCGCGCCGGACGGGTTGGCCGTTAATCATCAGAATGCTTTTTACGCCGTAGGGCAGCAGCGCGCCGGCAATGTTTTGGGCGGTTACGGTGATGGCGTTGTCTTCATAGTTTACGGTGGTTTGGCCGTCTGCTTCGGCAGTGGTGTAGTGGAGCGGGCGGGCAAACAGGCCTTTGTCGTAGGTGAGCGGGCTGCCGGTGATGCGCTCTTGAACCACTCGGGTGATGTTGCTGTTGGTGCCGTAAACCAGCGGGCTGTTGGTTTGGGCGGTGTTCAGAATGTCGGCGGGAATCTGTATGCTCAGATTGGCTCTGCATATGGGGCGGCCGTTTTGGTTTTCTTCGGCAGGGCCGTCAAGCTGCACGTTGAGCTGGGTGGCGGCAGCGATGATTTTATCGGCATCGATAAACTGGCGGGTGTCGTTGCGGGCGAAACGCTGTGCTTCCTGTTTGATGATTTCTTGAATATTGGTGCGCACGTTTTGCACCACGGCAGGGTTGCCGCAGGCCAGTGGTGCGGGGGGCTGTTTGGAGCCGCTCTCGCCGCAGGCGGACAAGGCGGCAGTCAGGGAAAAAGCGAGCAGTTTTTTATACATAATACGGCCTTTGCAAGATAGGTTTCAGACGGCATCATAGCAAAAGCACCCGCAACGGGTAAGGTGTTGCAGGTGCTTTTTAGTTTGCTTGCGGTTTATTTGAGGAAGTTTACAAAACCGGTGAGGATGAAAACATTGATGAAATCAACGAAAAACGCGCCCACCATCGGCACAATCAGAAAGGCTTTGTGCGAGGGGCCGAAACGCTCGGTGATCGACTGCATGTTGGCAACGGCGGTGGGGGTGGCGCCGAGGCCGAAGCCGCAGTGGCCGGCAGCCAGCACGGCCGCATCGTAATCTCGCCCCATCAAAACATAGGTAACGAAGGTGGCATAAAGCATCATCACCACAGTCTGCACCAGCAGGATAACGGTTACGGGGCCGGCCAGGCCGGTGAGCTCCCACAGTTTCAGGTTGAGCAGCGCCATGGCCAGAAACAGCGACAGCGAAGCGTTGCCGAACACATCGATGGCGCGGTCAAACATATTGAATTTGAACACGCTGGTGAGAATGTTGCGCAGCATCACGCCGCCGAACAGTGCCCACACGAATTTGGGCAGGTCGAGAAAATAGGGTTTGAGATACACGCTGTCGATGTTGTCCATGATTTCGGCAAATGCCAGACAGGCGGCAAACATGGCCAGCGTTTCCACCGCCGAATTGGCAGTAATCAGGCGGGTTTGTTCGGGGTGTTCGAACACGTTGTCGGCGCGCTCGGCGGGGTTGTCGTCATCATAAACGGCGGCTTGGGCTTTCATGGCGGCTTCGTCTAAAGGTTTGCGCCCCATTTTGTTGATCAGGCGGCGGGCAACCGGGCCGCCGATCAGGCCGCCGGCCACCAGGCCGAATGTGGCCGAAGCCATGCCCAAAGCGGTAGCGCCGGTTAAGCCGAAGTTTTTCTCAAAATCGGGCCCCCATGCGCCTGCGGTGCCGTGGCCGCCCGTTAAGGTAATCGAGCCGGTAATCAGGCCGATCAGCGGGTCGAGACCGAACAGGCCGGCCAAGCCCACGCCCACTGCGTTTTGAACCAAAATAAAAAAGCCGACAACAGCAGTGAACGTAACCAATGGGAGGCCGCCTGCTTTCAAACGCGAAAAGTCGGCGCTCAGGCCGATGGAGGTGAAGAAAATCAGCATAAATGCATCTTGCAGCGGTTTTTCGAATTTGAAGCTCACGCCATAGGCAGCGTGCAGCGCATACAGCAGCACCGCCGCCACCAAACCGCCGGCCACGGGCTCGGGGATGTTGAAATCCTGCAAAAATTTGATTTTCGCCACCATCAGCCTGCCGACCAGCAGCACAACGGTGGCGGCAATCAAGGTGTAATAACTGTTAAAAATCCATTCCATAAATCTATTCTTCTTTCGGTTAGTATTTCAAACATAGTATTTCAAACGAGCGGGCGGCCGCCCTGCGTGGAAACGGATATTAGGCGAAGGGTTAAGGTTTGTCAAAGGCAGTAACGGTGGATTTTGTTTGGTTTTATTTATCTTTTCAACATATTGAAACTTTGAAAAACCTGCACGGCCGTCTGAAACGCCCGTTTGCAGCGGCCGTGTTGCCAACCCGTTGGGCAGGTTGCGGCAGGCATTTTCACATTCTGTAAAGTTTTTTATGCCTTTTTATGGCTGTTTTACCGTTCGGGATAAGTTGCCGGTATAAATCGGTTTATAATTAAACGTTTTTTCTTAACGCATTGTTACTTGCCGACCCGGAGCCGCCATGCCTGCCGATAACGAATTTCCCGCCGCACCGCCTGCGGCACAAACGCAGCGCTGGGTACTGATGCTCGCTTATAACGGCAGAGGTTTCCACGGCTGGCAGAAACAGGCCGGAGGTTTGATAACGGTGCAGCAGGTTTTGGAACATGCATTGGAACAGATTGCGGGCGAACGTATCCACACCGTAGCGGCGGGGCGCACCGATGCCGGCGTGCACGCGGTTTCGCAAGTGGTGCATTTCGACACCACAGCCCGGCGCCCTGCGCAGGCGTGGGTGAAGGGCGTGAACACACACCTGCCCAAAGAAGTGGCCGTTTGGCATGCGCAGCCCGCCGACCCGCGCTTTCATGCCCGCTTCGATGCGTTCGGCCGCCGCTACCGTTATGTGTTGCTTTCGGCTTCCGTGCGCAACCCCCTGCTGGCAGGCAGGGTGGGGTGGGTGTGCCGGCCGCTGGATATGGAAAAAATGCGGCAGGCCGCCGCCCTGTTGGTGGGCGAACATGATTTTTCCAGCTTCCGTGCGGCAGAGTGCCAGGCCAAATCCCCCGTAAAAACCCTGTATGCCGCCACCTTGAGCGGCACGCCCGAATTGATGAAGCTCGATTTGCACGGCAACGCCTTTCTGCACCATATGGTGCGCAACATTATGGGTGCGCTGGTGTATGTGGGAGACGGCCGTTTGAGCGTGCAGGGCTTTGCCGACCTGATGGAAGCGCGCAGCCGCAAACACGCCCCGCCCACGCTGATGCCGGACGGCCTTTATCTGACGGGCGTGGATTATCCGCCCGAATGGGGGGTGGCCGCACCGCCCGCCCCCGAATGGCTGTGGTAGGCCGCAACGGCTTATTGCGTTAGGCCGTCTGAAAGCGGGCATGGTTTTCAGACGGCCTTGATGGGTTTGGCACAACCGCTGCCTAACCGTTTTTACTTTCTCTGCCGCTTTCAGTATCATGCGGCAACCTTTTTTCAACAGCAACTGCTATGAACACCCGCCAGATTATTCTCGACACCGAAACCACCGGCCTTTATCCCAACAGCGGCGACCGCATGGTCGAATTTGCCGGGCTGGAGATGACCAACCGCCGGCTTACCCACCGCGCCCTGCATCTTTATATCCACCCCGGGCGCGACATTCCCGAAGATGCCGCTGCCGTACACGGCATCACCCTGGCCGATTTGGAAGCCAAAAACGCGCCCACATTCGAGCAGGTCGGGCAGCAAATCGCCGATTTTCTGCGCGGCGCCGAGCTTATTATCCACAATGCCAAGTTTGATGTGGGCTTTCTCGATATGGAATTCGGCCGCATGGGGCTGCCCACCGTAGAAGGGCTGGGCTGCACGGTAACCGATACCCTCGGCATGGCGCGGAAAATGTTTCCCGGCCAGAAAGCCAGCCTGGATGCTTTGTGCACACGCTTTGATATCGACCGCAGCAAACGTGTTTTCCACGGCGCGCTTATCGACTGCGAACTGCTCGGCGAAGTGTATCTGGCCATGACGCGCGGCCAGTATGACTTGATGGACGAGTATGGCGGTTACGGCAGTGAAGATGATGCTGCCGCCAAAATCCAACGCCCGCCAAGCCTTAAAGTTTTAAGCGCCGGCGAAGCCGAGCTGGCCGAGCATGAAGCCTATCTCGACACGCTCGATAAAATCACCGCAGGCAAATGCTTATGGCGCACGGAGGCCGGCGCGTGAAACGCAACATTACCCTCATTCCCGCTGCCGGCACGGGCGAGCGTTTCGGCGCAGGCAAACCCAAGCAATATGTGGAAATCCACGACAAAACCGTGTTGCAGCACACGCTCGACATCTTTGCCGCCCACCCGCAAATCAGTTTGACCGCCGTGGTGCTGGCGGCAGACGACTCTGTGTTTGCGCCCGAAGCGGCAGCTTTTCAGACGGCCGCCGAAACCGTGTTGCTGCGTTGCGGCGGTGCAAGCCGCGCCGAAACGGTGAGAAACGGCGTAAACGCCCTGCTCGGGCTCGGCTTGGCCGCCCCCGGCGACAATATTCTCGTGCACGATGCCGCCCGCTGCTGCCTGCCCGAAGCCGCACTCAGCCGCCTGATAGACCAAGCCGGCAGCCACCCCGATGGCGGCATTCTCGCCGTACCCGTGGCCGACACCCTCAAAAGCGGCGGTTCAGACGGCCGAATCGAAACCACCGTGCCCCGCAGCGGTTTGTGGCAGGCGCAAACCCCGCAGCTTTTCCCCGCTGCCCTGCTGCAGCGTGCGCTGGCTGCGGCCGACCTCGGTGCCATAACCGATGAAGCCTCGGCGGTGGAAAGGCTGGGTATCCGCCCGCTGCTGGTGCCGGGCGACAGCCGCAATTTAAAGCTGACGCTGCCGCAAGACGAATATATCGTGCGCCTGCTGCTGGCACAAAAGTGAGCTTGCCGCAGCAGCGGCATCTTAAAACACTCACGCCATCTGAACATATCCGTCATACTCGGGTCAAGCCCGAGTATGACGGATGTGGTGGATAGTGAAGGCGGTATCGATTGCATAAAGTTTGAGGCCGTCTGAAAACTGTTTTTCAGACGGCCTTTCCATATTTAAACCGGCGAAGCAATTCTTAAAGATTATCTGCCCTAAAGATTATTTAAAGATTATCCTTCTGAGTCAAAATCTTACGGCTGCCGCCCACATCGGCGGGGGAAACGATGCCGGCATCTTCCAGAGCCTGCATCAGGTTGGCGGCGCGGTTGTAGCCCACGCGCAGCTGCCGTTGCAGCGATGAGATCGAGGTTTTGCGGCTTTCCAGCACAAAGGCGGCAGCCTGGTCGAAGAGTTCGTCGCTGTTGGCGTTGGGGTTGACGATGTTGGTGGTTTCCAGCGCGGCTTCGCCGCTGAGCAGCCCTTCGACATAGTTGGCGGGTGCCTGGCGTTTGACGTGGTTGACGATTTGGTGCACTTCATCGTCCGACACAAATGCGCCTTGCAGACGGGTGGGCTCGGCGTTGCCCGGCTGCAGAAACAGCGAATCGCCGTATTTGAGCAGCTCGTCTGCGCCCATTTGGTCGAGAATGGTGCGGCTGTCGATTCTGCTTTGCACGGTAAAGGCCATGCGGGTGGGGATGTTGGCTTTAATCAGGCCGGTTACCACATCCACGCTGGGGCGTTGGGTGGCGACAATCATGTGGATGCCGGCGGCGCGGGCTTTTTGGGCAAGGCGGGCAATCTGCTGCTCTACCGATTTGCGCTCGGTCATCATCAGGTCGGCCAATTCGTCAATCACCACCACAATCATCGGCAGTTTTTCGAGCGGCTCGGGGTGGTCGGGGTTGAGGCTGAAGGGGTTGAGCAGCGGCTTGCCCGCTTCTGCGGCTTCGGCCAGCTTTTTGTTGAACCCATCGATGTTGCGCACGCCGGCGTGGGAGAGCAGGCGGTAGCGTTTTTCCATTTCGGCCACACACCAGTTGAGAGCTTGGCCGGCCTCGCGCATATCGGTTACCACCGGGCAGAGCAGGTGGGGAATGCCTTCATAAATGCTCAGTTCGAGCATTTTGGGGTCGATCATGATAAAGCGCACTTCATCGGGCGCGGCTTTGAAAAGTACCGACAGAATCATGGCGTTTACGCCCACCGATTTGCCCGAGCCGGTCATGCCACCCACCAAAAGGTGGGGCATTTTGGCCAGATCGCCCACCACGGGGATGCCGGCAATGTCTTTGCCCAGCGCAACGGTGAGTTTGGATTTGGCATTGGTAAACACGGGCGAGGAAAGGATTTCGCTCAGCATCACGTCTTGGCGGCGTTCGTTGGGCAGCTCGATGCCCATGGTGTTTTTGCCGGCGATGGTTTCAACGATGCGCACGGCCTGCAGCGACATCGAGCGCGCCAGGTCTTTGGAAAGATTGACAATCTGGCTGCCTTTCACGCCCTGCGCGGGTTCGATTTCAAAGCGGGTGATAACCGGCCCCGAAGTGGCCGAAACCACTTGCGCGCCGATGCCGAATTCGGCCAGCTTGGCTTCGATGCGTTCGGCGGTTTGTTGCAGTTTGTCGGGGTTGATGGCGGGCGGCTCTCCCTGCGGCAGGCGCAGCAGGTGCAGCGGGGGGAGGGTGTATTCGCCTGCGGGGGGCGGCTCGGCGGCTTCGCCTTTGCTGTCGAACAAGGCCGTCTGAACGGGCGCGGGCGGCGGGGCAATGGCCACTTTGCGGTTGCTGCTGGTGCCTTCGATGGGTTCCACAGGCTCGGCGGTGATGTTTTTGGCATCGCGCACCATGCGGCGGGTGGTTTTGGCATCGGGCAGGTCGCGGATGTATTTGTCTTCTTTGCGCACCAGTTTCAGCCACATCCACTCAAGTTTGGCACCGGTTTTTTCGAGTATGTCGAGCCACGACACCTGCACCAGCAGCGAGAGGGCGAGCAACACCACTACCAGCATAACCAGCAGGCTGCCCGAAGTGCCCAGCAGAAGGCTGAGCCCCGGTGCGGCAAACGAACCGGTTAAGCCGCCCGCGCCGACCGGCAGGGCATCGGCCAATTGCGCTTTGAAGGCGAACACTTCCAAAATCGGGCTGGAGAGCAGCAGTATGCCCAGTGCGGCAAATGCGATTTTGTGGTTGTAGGGCTTGCTGTCGGGCGTTTTGAGGGGGCGGAAGTTTTTATACAGCCACACGCAGCCTGCCGCCACCAGCCACCAAAACGACAAGCCCGACAAATAATAGCCGACATCGGCCAGGTAAGCGCCGAACAGGCCGCCCAGGTTGCGCACTTCACCGGCTGCGGGCACGCTGCGCGACCAGGCGGGATCCTGCATGGTGAAGCTTGCCAGCGAGAGCGCGGCATAAACGGTAAGCAGCAGGGCAAACAGCCATAAGGTATCGTTAATCAGATTGGCAACGTGCGGCGGGCGGTTGCGCTTGGCCTTGCCGGGCGTTACGCCTTTGGCGCGGCGCGCTTTGGTTTCAGACGGCGCGGCAGCGGTTTGCGCACGCGGCTTGGCGGCGGTTTTTTCGGATTTTTTCGGGGATTGGTCAGCCATGGCGGTATAGCGGGGGTTCGGCCGTCTGAAAGCCATCAGGCGGCAAAATCGTGTCGGGGGCGAGAAAAGGCGCAATTATACAATATTATGCCTTGCAGGGCGCGGCAGGCTTTCAGACGGCCGGCAACGGGTCTGCCGCGTTTTGAGGCCGTCTGAAAACCACCGCGTGCCGCCGGGGTGCGAATCTGCCGATTATTCGGCAACGGTTTTTTGCAGCAGGGTTTCGGCTTTAGCCAAGCCGTTTTCCACATCGGAAAAATCCAGGCGGCTGTTTTCTATCAGCGCGCGGGTGTCTTGAAATACCACAGATATGCTGCCGCCGTTTTCGGTAACCAGCACGCGCAGGGGGAGGCGGAGGGCGAATTCGGGGTCTTTCACCATCAGCGGCGTGCCGGCTTTGGGGTTGCCGAATATGATGACTTTGGCCGGCTGCATGGTCAGCCCGTGCTGCCGGGCGGCCTCTTGATGATCGATCACGCCGAACACCGTCATGCCTTTGGCTTTAACGGCGGCCTCGATGCGTTGCACGGTTTCGTTGAAACCGTAGCGGCTGGCAACGGTGTGGGTCGGCTTGGCGGTACGCTCCGGTTTGGGCGGCGTGTGGGCGCAGGCGGCGGCAAGGGAGGCAATGCAGAGCAGGGGGAGGGTTTTCAGCAGTTTCATGGTGTTTCCTTTTTTAATCGGCCGGTTGGGCCTGGTGGGTAAAACGGTGTTGCCGCTGCAGGTGCGGCGGGAGGGTTTGATCTGCCTGATGTTTAAAACGGTAAAGGCAGGGTGTTCAGACGGCTGAAGCTTTTGCCAAATATTTTTAGGCCGTCTGAAAGGTTTCGATGCTGCTGTTTGCGGGCAGTAAAGTATGGTCTAAGCCGATGCAGGGGTGTCAAACGCGCGGGTTTGCGCCCGGTCGGATTCCTGCCCGCGCCAGCGGCGGCAAATACTGTTTGGCTTGGCGGCGTGTTGGTTTGCCGGGCACCCGGCGGCTCAAACGGTGTGGATGGGGTGCAAACTTTGCCTGCCGTATGCGCGGTTTGTGTGCGGTATCAACTGCGCCCGCTGCAGTTGGCGGTTAAGCCCAGTTTGTCCAGCAGCACCCTGCTGCCCGCCGATACCAGGCGGAAGGTTTCATCGAAATCGCCGGTGTGCCACGGGTCGGGCACATGGTTGCAGCCGCTTTCGGGTATCAGGTCGGTGAGTTTGAAAATCTGCCCGGGGCGGCGGCCGAACAGGCGTTCGAGCTCGGCAAGATTGTTGTCGTCCATGGCGATGAGAAAATCATAACGGCCGCAGTCGCCGGGCTTGACCTGGCTGCTGGCAAAGCCCGAAGGGTCGATGCCGTGCTGCCTGAGTTTTTTCAGGGTGCCGCTGTGCATATTTTCGCCGTTGTGCCAGCCTGATGTGCCGGCGCTGGCAGCCTGCACGCGGTGTGCTGCGCCGGCATCGGCGGCCAGGCGGCGGAAAACGTATTCGGCCATCGGCGAACGGCAGATGTTGCCCAGGCACACAAACAAAATGTGGTAGGTTTTCATGATTGTTCTGCAAACAAAGGGTTGTGGCCGGGCAGTTTGAGCGCGCGGGCATAGGTGGGCAACTCGGCTTCTTCGGGCAGCACATCGTGCAGCAGGCGGATGTTTTCAACCCGGCATTCGGCCATCAGGTCTAGAAAATCCTGCTGGAGGGCGGCAATGCTCTCAGCAGGGGAAAGCGGCCAGGCAAACACTTGGTCGGCCAGCTCGAAGGCGCTGTCGGTGGCGTTGAAGCCGAACAGGATTCTGCCGCCCTGCTGCGCGGCCACCACCACGCCGGCGCGCGGGCTTTGCAGGCGCACGGCGCGGATGGCGTTGGCGGCAAACACATCCAGTGCCATGCGCAGCCGCATACGGCTGCCTTCGGCGAGGGCTGCCGGCGGCGCGGCGGGGGCGAGCGGGTTGGCAAACAGGGTGAGGCCGGGTTGCGTAAAGGCGGTTTGCCACACCTGCATCAGCGGCAGCGCGGCTTCGCGCAGATTGGGGTTTAAGGCCGTCTGAATGCTTTTTTTGCCGTAGCCTAAGGCAAATACCACATGAACCGACTGCCCCTGCGGAACGGCCAAATCTGCCTGCGGCAGCTTGGCGGCAAATGCTTGGGCGGCGGCTTCGTTTTGTTTGGCGGCAAACCATAGGCCGGCATCGATGGCGGCCAAATCGGCCGAGCGCATCAGTTTGGGCAGCCAGGCTGCCTGCACCAGCTCGCGCAGGTGGGGGTAATCGGCCAGGCAGGCGCACAGCTCTATCGTTGGCGCGTTTAACGGCAGCGTGTGCGGCTGGTTGCAGCCGGCCACCAGCACCACGGGCAGGGCAAACCATTGGATTTCGGAGTCGGTTTTGGCCAGCAGGGTGTCGTTCAGGCTGTCGAACAGCGCGCGGTAGCTGCCGGCATCGGGTGCCATGCTCATGGCTACGGAAAGGCCGAGATAATGATTTTGCTGCAACATTGTGTAGATTTCGGCCTGCAGCGATTCGGCGCAGAGTGTGCGCTGTGCGGTAGAAGTGCCGTGCGCGATTTGCGAGGCATAGGTGAGCAGGCTGTTTTTGACGGGCTCGGCAGGATAGGGGCGGGGGTCGGGCAGAATCGGCATCGGCGTTGCTTTCGGAGTGCGCAAGATGGCGCATTATATAGTGAATCGGTTGGTTTCCGGTATCGCGAACCTGCTTGGTTTCCGTTGGGACGCTGCGGCACTTTGATTCGGCAGGTTAAGGAGAGCAGTTTTGCCGGCCGCATCGGGCGGCAGCAGAGCCGGTTGTGTTGTGTGTTGGCGGCCTGCCTTGCGGCAAAACCGGAGCAGGCTCACGACAGCCGCCTGCTTTCAAGCGATGACGGTATTGCCCTGCCCGATACGGCGTGCTGTGCCTGCCCACCGCATTATACTTTATATTGGTTTGGGGAATCGGCAGTATAGGGGGGGCGCAAGGGCGAAGAAAGCGCGTTGCGGGGTGCGCTTCGGCCGTCTGAAAAGGCTTTGCCCGCCCGCTTTGGCAACCCAACCCTTGCCGCCGCGCTATTCGATGCCCGCCCATTTGTGCGCCTGCACGCTCAACTGCCAGTGCACGGGGGCATCGGGGCGGCTGTTTAACAGGCCGATTTGGCGGATGGTGTCGTAGATATTCATGCGGCCGTTTTGTTCGCAGGGCGAAAGATAATAATGCTTGGCGCGGATTTTCTGCTCCATTGCCGTGCAAAATGCCAATACGTCGCCATCGGCCACGATGCGCACTTCGTCTGCTTTTTCAATGCACTGCTGTTCATATTTGGCCGCGTAGCAGGCTTTCGGGCTGGCGGCGGTGTAGTCGATCTGCGGCGGCACCGGGTTTAGGCCGTTGGTTTCGATAAAGAGCCGGTAACCCGCCGATTTCAAAGCATCGAGCAATATGCCCAAATGCGGCTGTATGGTCGGCTCGCCGCCGGTGATGATGACGTTTCGGGCGGAATAGTGTTTCAGACGGCCTAAAATATCCTGCAGGCTTACTGTTTTAAAGGTGAGGTAGTCGGTGTCGCACCAGGCGCAGGCGAGGTTGCATTTGCCCAGGCGGATAAACACGGCGGGCATGCCGGTGTTGCTGCCTTCGCCCTGCAGGCTCTCGAATATTTCGACAATGCGGTAGGCGGGGTTTTCGGGGCGGATTTCTGTCATGTTTTCAGTTGCTCCGGTTCGGCCGTACGAACAGGTTTCGGGTGGGGCGCAATCTTATGGTTATCCTATTTCAGACGGCCTAAGCATATACCGCAACGGCCAGAAATGCCAATAGCGCGGGCAGGCCCTGTTTGAGCAGAATGCCCTTGTTTGAAGTGGCCGCGCCCCACACGGCGGCGGTGATCACAAAGCCGAGAAACAGCAGCGTGGCTTGGGAGCTTGCGTTTTGCGGCGCGAAAAACTGCGCCCAAATGATGCCGGCGGCCAGAAAGCCGTTATACAGCCCCTGGTTGGCAAACATCACCTGCACGCGCTTTTGCCGCATAAATTCTTCGGGCAGGCCGAAAATGCGGGCGGCCTGCGGGCCGGGAATTCTGCATATTTCGAGATACATAATATAAAAATGTTCGGCGGCCACGATTAAGGCCGCCAGGGTTGCCAAGGTTTGCATGGTTGGGTTTTCTCACAGGGTGTATCAACATAAAGAACAATGCAGTGCTGCCGGTAGTGCGGTGGGTGTTGTGCGTCTGCTTGTTCTTGACTCCGTTACAGTGCTGCCGTGCGGCGGTTCAAAGACAAGGATGGTGTAGGCCGCGCGGCGGCAGCGGAAGCGGCACCGGTGCCGGGTTGCCTGTTTGCGGCCTGCTGAGTGGGTGGAAAAAGCGGGCATCCGCGATAAGGCAGGCAGCCGGTTTGCCGTGCGGGTTATGGTGGTTCGCTGTATTCGGCGCACGAGGCGGGCGTTTCCCACAGTTTGACGCTGCACACGGGCAGGCCGGCGGCTTTCAGACGGCTGTAGATTTCTACACTCAGGTTTTCGGCGGTGGTGCGGCGGGGTAAACGCAGGGTTTTCATCTGCCAGCCTTCCAGCAGGGCGGCGATTTGGCTTTCGCGCGCGTTGGCGCCGTGATAAAGGAAAGCATGGTCGAACGGCTCGATAATGTGTTGTTCGACCAGGGTTTTCAAGTCGGCAAAATCCATCACCATGCCGGCTTTCGCGCCTGCTTCAATCAGGCCGTCTGAAACGGTGATTTCGAGCGAATAGGTGTGGCCGTGCAGGTTTCGGCATTTGCCGTCGTGGCCGTTTAGCATGTGGGAAGAATCGAAGGTGAAGATTTTGGTGATTTTCATGATGCCCTGCCTGCCAGATATTCGGCCAGCCCGCGTTCGCGCAGCACGCAGGCGGGGCAGGTTCCGCAGCCGCCTGCGGTGCCCTGATAGCAGGTGTGGGTGTGGCAGCGGATATAGTCCAAACAGCCCATTTCATCGGCCAGCGCCCAGGTTTGCGCTTTGGTGAGGTGCATCAGCGGGGTGTGGATTTGGAAGGTGTAGTCCATCGCCAGATTGAGGGTAACGTTCATCGATTTGATGAAAATATCGCGGCAGTCGGGGTAGCCCGAAAAATCGGTTTCGCACACGCCGGTGATGATATGGCGGGCGTTGCGGCTTTTGGCGTAAACGGCGGCATAAAGCAGAAACAGCGCGTTGCGGCCGTCTACGAAGGTGTTGGGCACGACGCCGCCTGCGGGGGCTTGGATTTCGGCGGTTTCGTCCATCAGCGTGTTATGGGTGATGTGCTGCATCGGGCTCAAATCGAGCAGGGTTTGGCGCACGCCCAAATCTCGGGCAATAAAGCGGGCGCATTCCAGCTCGCGGGCGTGGCGTTGGCCGTATTGGAAGGTAACGGCTTCTACGTTTTCGCTGCCGTATCGGCGCACGGCCTGAATCAGGCAGGTGGTGGAATCCTGGCCGCCTGAAAAGACGACCACGGCTTTTTGAGGGGTCATGACGGGTTCCTAGTTTTGTTGTCGCGGGATGGATTGCGAACCGCGTAAACGAAAGAGGCGGGATAATGGCGGATTAGGGTGAAATCCTTTCACTGCCGTTGCGGCGCGGCCGCGCCCTGCCTTGTGCCGGAAATAAAGGAGAACCGCTATAAGCTGCCAAGGCCGTCTGAAAGCGTGTTTCAGACGGCCTGAAAGCGTTTCATCGGGCGGCATGGCGCGGCGGTTATGCTTTTAAGGCTTCCTGCAGTTCGCCGGCTTCAAACATTTCCATCATGATGTCGGAGCCGCCCAGAAATTCGCCATCGACATACAGTTGCGGAATGGTCGGCCAGCTGCTGTATTCTTTGATGCCCTGGCGCACGGCTTCGTTTTCCAGCACGTTAACGGTAACGAAATCTTCGCAGCCCGCAGCCTGTAGAAGCTGCACGGCGCGCGAAGAGAAACCGCATTGCGGAAACTGCTTGGTGCCTTTCATAAACAATACCACGCGGTGGGTGGTAACCACTTCTTTGATTTGTTCTTGGATGCTCATATCCGGTTCCTGAAAGTGATGAGTGTAAAAACAGGGCGATTATAGTGGATTCGGCCGGTTTCCGATACACGGCCGCACGCGGCAGTATAGGCGCGGCGGCGTGCGTTGTGCCGGGCAGGGGCGGGGCAGCGCGGGTGTTGATGCGGTGGGAGATGGTGGAATCCTCGCTGAAAGCGGCCGGAAAGGGGTTGGTTTAAAACCGGGCAGGCCGTCTGAAAGGCAGATTGTTCAGACGGCCTTTGCGGCTTGTGTATCCAACAGAGTTTGGCGCAAATCTGATGGTACGGTGCCAGCTCTTGAAGGGCGGATTCGGTTGGAATCGATACGGAACCGGCCGGCCCGGCATCGGAAAAAATAATTGAGCCGGCCGCCGTGTGGCCACAAAGCCAGGGTGATGCGGCCTGCCGTTTCTGTTGGATTTCACCCGTAAACACCGATTATCCGGCCTTGCCGTCTGCACGGAGCGAGAGCAGCCACGGGATATAGCGCCAAGCATACAGCAGCAGAGAAAGGGCAAATAAAACGGCTGAGAAACGGATGCCGTGAGTGTAGGCCGTGCCGCTTGAAAGCGCAGCGGCAGCGCGCACCACGGCGGCAGCGGTCATCAGCCAAAAGGCTGCCGTTACCGATGCCGGCGCGGGATAGATGGGTCTGCCGGTGTGCCCCAGCGCGGTACGCGCCATCATGCCCACGGTAAGCAGGCCGATGCCGCCCACTCCGGTGAGGTGTACGCCCAAACTCAGACAGGCCGGCTGCCATTGCGCCGCGCCGGCGGCAATCAGGCCGAGTGCCGTAAACAGATAACCTGCAAACAACACCCACAACATAGGCTCGCGCAACACTTTGCCGTTCCACCACCGCCACACCTGCACCAAATTAACCGCACCGGCCGCCAGCATGGCGGCGGCGGCCAGGGGCAGGGCGGTTTGCAGCATCATCAGCACGGCGGCAAGCATGGGCAGCAGCAAGGCCGACCATGCCACCCAGGCAGGCGAGGCAACCTGCGGAATATTCAAACGTTTGGCAGTGAAAAACGGCATAATCCGCATACCCACCAGGCCGATAAAGCCTGCCACCATCATCAAGCCCGCCATCAGGCCGTTGAGCAGGGCGGCAGCGTGAAACGGCTGCAGATAGAGGTGGAACAGCGCATGGGTCAGCCCGAACACCAACAGAGCGGCCACCGCAATATAGTTGCGCGAATTGCGGCTGCGGATAACCGGTAAAGCCAGACACACCGCTGCATAGCCGAAAAACACCGTGCCGGCAATGCCGCCCATCGTCGCGCCGTTTGGAAAATACAGTGCAATCCGCGCCACCAGCCAGCAGGCGGCCAAACCTGCCAAAGCCGCGCCGCGCGTGGGCGGCTGCCCCGTCCAAGTGGCAACGGCGGTGAGCAGGAAGCCCACCACTACCGCGCCGGCATAGCCCCAAATCATTTCGTGGGCGTGCCAGTAAAGTGAAGGCAGTTCTGCCGTGCCTTGATAGCCCAAGCCCCACAGCAGCGCCGATAACGCACCGAAAAGTGCGGCCAGCGGATAAAAAGGCCGAAAGGCCATCGCCCACACGGGGCGGTTGAAAAAAGCATTCATGGCGGTTCCTGTGAAAGATAGCGGGTAAAAGGTATTTCGATATTATGCCGCCCCGCTTTCTTTAAAGTAATGAGGGTGTTAATCTGTTGGAAACGGCATAATCTGCGGCCTGCCGCTTGGGCTTGCTGCGCGGGGCGGCTATGGTTGGCGGTTTCATGCTTTAAAAGATGCGGCAAATTTGTGTTGCGGCGGGCAGCATCAGAAACTTTTCAGACGGCCTGCGGCTGCACCAGGGCCGTCTGAAAAAGTTGCGGCGCGCTTTTTCATGATAAGCGCGCCCATTATAAAAACGGCTCCAGGGCAGGAAAGAGCTCGCGCTCTTCAAAACGGGCGTGATTGCGCAGGGTGAGGGCAAACCCGGTGTTCCATGCCTCGCTGCCGTATTGCGGGGCGGCCGCCATCTCACGCAGTTGCCGGTGGTCGGATTCGAAGCGGGCGCGCAGGGCGGGGGCTATGTTGTGCCAATGCGGGGCAAACTGATGTTCTTCGGCAGCAAAATGCGCCAGCAGGTCGGGCAGGTGGGTTTCTATATCGGCCCGGTGGCAGCCGGCGGGATGGCGCAGAATGCGCAGGCACAATGCCAGCGAGTGATGATGTTCGCGCGAGCGTTCGATTAAATCAGGGTGGCGTTTGAGCGGTTTCATAGTGGCGCGGCTGGATAATTTTATAAGTTTCATATATTATGAAACTTTCCTCACCTATAAGTCAAATCAGTCAAACCCATTACGATTATGTATTTAACCCAACATACCGATTACGGCTTGCGCGTGCTGATGTATACCGCTGTAAACGATGGTGCTTTGGTCAATATCGGCACGATTGCGGATATCTACGGTATCTCGAGAAGCCATCTGATGAAAGTGGTTGCCGCGCTGGTGAAAGGCGGCTTTCTC
Source organism: Neisseria sp. 19428wB4_WF04 (assembly GCF_015235335.1). Classification (NCBI taxonomy): domain Bacteria; kingdom Pseudomonadati; phylum Pseudomonadota; class Betaproteobacteria; order Neisseriales; family Neisseriaceae; genus Neisseria; species Neisseria sp. 19428wB4_WF04. Next base: position 5,873 of record NZ_JADGLG010000028.1, on the reverse strand, counting down.
GACAGCGTGCGCGGCACCGGCGGCGGCCTGAAACTTGCCTGCGCGCCAGAGTATATCAGCATCGGCGCGGTGGTGCGCCATTTGGAGCCGATGCAGATGGTAGAGTGTATGGGTGAAAACAACCGCTGCCTGATTAGCCCGGGTTGCCGCATGGCGGGCATACTCGGCGGGGCGGTAAAAGCCTTTCTGAACTATCTGGACGGCTTCACATTGGCCGACCTGATCAATAAAACCACCCGTGATTTGCTGTATGTGCCGAAAATTTGAGAACCGCGTATAGGCAGACGGGGGAGTTTGGAAACCAAAAGCGGGGCGATGCCCGGCCGTCTGAAATTTCAGACGGCTCCAGTTCGGTTTCATTTCGGGTCTGTATTATATTTTAAGGCCGGGGCAAGCCTGCTTTTTTACGGTGGGTTTGCACGCTTGCGGCATAAGGTAGCAAGCCGCAGGCGGCGCAAGCATTGCGGAGCCGCCTCTGCCACGGCGGCCGCCAAAACCGCTTTCTTTGTGCCAGATGCAGCAACGCGGCAACAGAAAATAAAGTGGATTCATTATCGAAGCCGTTTTGGCTCTGTATGGCTGTTGGGCTTTAAAGGCATCACGGCAAAACAATGGCAGCCGGTTTGTTTGAAGCGGCCTTTCTTTATATATATATTGTCTGCGCCGCCTTTAGTCCACCGTCTTCCACTGGTTTTGGTGGGGCGATAAACGCTGCTTGTTCAAGTACCTGTTACGCTCGCACAGGTATGGCGGGGAAAATGCCGATTCCCATCTTCACAATAACTTTCGTTATCGTTTCAATATAATTTAGGCTCTAGACTAGCAGAATAGCTCTGTTAGACTAGAAAAATGAAATATAACACCAAGTTAAGTGGCTATCAGCTCAAAAAATTATCAAGCATTTTTGTGTCGATATAGAAGCCTCAAAAACCGCTTTGCTGACAGGCTTCAACCGTAATACCATCAGCCACTGGTATAGCATTTTCAGGGGCTGACGTAGATTAGCAATCATGACAAGCTGCTAAAATGAAGATAACAAACTGTAAATTAAGCAAAAAATCACAGAAGACACTACTCAGATATTTTGTGCCGGAAGTTACTGCCGTTCGGCTGCCGATGTATTGGGTATCCGGCCCAACACCGCCATACTCTTTTACCGCAAAATCCGCCTCGTCATCAGCCATCATTCGGCCTTGGAGGCCGATCAGGTTTTTGAAGGTTCCGTAGAGTCAGATGAGCGCTGCTCCGGCGGTAAACGCAAAGGAAAACGCGGCACAGGAGCCGCAGGCAAAGTGGTGGTTTTCGGTATCCTCAAACATGGCGGCAAGGTTTATACCGTGGTCGTGGATAACGCCAAAAAAGAGAGTTTGTTGCCTGTTATTGCGAAGAAAATCATGCCGGACAGTGTGGTGTATACCGACAGTTTAAGCAGCGATGATGTCCTGGATGTCGGCGGTTTTCACCACCATAGGATTAACCACGGCAAGACATTTGCCCAGAGACAAAACCACATCAACGGCATTGGGAATTTTTGGAATCAGGCCAAGCGTGTGCTACGCAAATACAACGGAATCGACCGGAAGTCTTTTCCCTTATTCTTGAAAGAATGCGGGTTTCGTTTTAACTTTGGCACACCAAGTGAGCAGTTGAAAACACTGCGGACTTGGTGTGGTATTTAGGGCTAAGCTACTTCAACCCCAAAATATTTGTTGAATGTTAGAATACCATTGTTTCGGCAGAAAACCAAAGCTGATGGGCATAAAAAATGTAAACAGCCAACTCTTTCCGAAAATATGATCAGAAGTTTATCTGATGTTATCTTCTTTGCATAACAGTTGTGTCATTCCTGTACGGAGAGAAAGCTGAGCGTTCGATATTTATGAGTGTTGTTTAATGTATTTCAATATTTTCATACGTCCGCCTGTGAAATGGAAATAACGGTATTTCGGTTTTCAGACGGCTTGCTGTATGTTTCAGAGATCCAAGCGATAGAGTGTACCAATGCCGTCATTATTTTGGGGTAGGGAGATAGATTAATAGGATATTGGTTGCGTATAAAATCAGGCCGTTTGAAAGAATATTTCAAACACTCAAGCTTTATGTCGATAAATGAAATTATGGGCAAGCCTGCGTCTCGTTGCGCGGATAAAGCGGAATTTGTTTTATATCAATTAGTATTGCTTGCTAACATTTTCATTACACTAAACTAATTGATTTTTGCAGGGAGTTTGATATGATACTGTGCAAACTGACATCGGTGTCATGCTTGCCGGGCATGATGCGCTGAAGGTGTAATCCAACGACATTTAACGACAGGAAGAAAATCATGCAAGTGAAAAATGAAGCCATGTTGATTACCTATGCCGACAGTTTGGGCAGCAATCTGAAAGATTTGAAAAACGTGTTGGAAAAGCACATGAAGGGCGTGATCGGCGGCGTGCATATCCTGCCGTTCTTCCCGTCTTCCGGTGACCGGGGGTTTGCACCGATGGACTATACCAAAGTCGATTCTGCATTCGGCGGCTGGGAAGACGTAAATGCGCTGGCGAAAGATTATTACTTGATGTTTGACTTTATGGTGAACCATATTTCTGCACAATCGCCTTATTTCCAGGATTTTCAACAGAAAAAAGATGGTTCCGAATGGCGGAATTTGTTTATCCGCTATAAAGAGTTTTGGCCGGGCGGCGAGCCGACCGAAGAGCAGGTGGATTTAATCTACAAACGTAAGCCGCGTGCACCTTACCGCATGGCCGAATTTGCAGATGGCACCAGCGAAAAAGTGTGGTGTACTTTTGACGAGCAGCAGGTCGATTTAGACGTTACCCACCCGGTAACCAAAAAATTCATTAAAGACAACCTTGAATTTCTGAGCAAACAGGGTGCATCGATTATCCGCCTTGATGCGTTTGCCTATGCCAACAAAAAAATCGGCACCAACTGCTTCTTTGTGGAACCGGAAATCTGGGAAACCCTGAAAGAATGCACCGATGTGCTTGATGCGCACAATGTTACCGTGCTGCCCGAAATTCACGAGCACTACACCATCCAGCTCAAAATCGCCGGACACGATTATTACGTTTACGATTTCGCCCTGCCGATGCTGGTGTTGCACACCCTGTTCCGCGGCTGCGTTGACCGACTCGTGCATTGGTTGGAAATCTGCCCGCGCAAACAGTTTACCACCCTCGACACCCATGACGGCATCGGTGTGGTGGACGTAAAAGATTTAATGACCGATGAAGAGTGCGAAGCCACCCGCGAAGCTCTCTATGCCCAAGGCGCCAACGTGAAGAAAAAATATTCCAGCGCCGAATACAATAATTTGGATATCTATCAAATCAACTGCACTTACTATTCGGCGTTGGGCAACAATGACCAGGCCTATATCTTGGCACGCGTGTTGCAATGCTTCGCCCCCGGTATCCCGCAAATCTACTATGTAGGCCTGCTCGCCGGTGAAAACGACATTGAACTTTTGGAAAAAACCAAAGAAGGCCGCAACATCAACCGCCACTACTATTCTTTGGCAGAAATCGATGAAGCCGTGAAACGCCCAGTAGTACAACAACTCTTCAATCTGCTGAAGTTCCGCAACACTTCCCAAGCCTTCGATGGTGAGTTCTCTGTGAAAGCATTGGGCGAAAAAGAGCTGGAAATCGTGTGGAACAATGCCGCCGCAGGCGTATCGGCCAAACTGACAGCCAATACCGGCAACAAAACTTTCGCCATCCTTGAAACCGTGAACGGCGAGAGCAGAGAAATCACGCTGTAAGCCATATAGATGGGGTAATAAAACAAAGGCCGGCCGTCTGAAAGCCTGAACCATTTGCCAGATCAGTTTAGGTCATCTGAAAACATCTAATCTCCGCAATCTGCATTTACACGAAAATAAGCAGTGTAAGCTTATGGAGTGATGACGAAACTTTTTTGCCGTAAGGCAGCAAGCCCCAGGCTGTATAAGTAATACGATGGAGCGTAGTAACGCTGTGGAGGAATAAAGCTTCAAGTGCAACCTTCCACCAACAGAAAAGGCCGGTATTCGACAGCATACCGGCCTTTTTCGGCAAGAAGAATTGCAGCTGCAACCGGACACACGGCCAAACCACACAGACCATCGGCTGCACCTTCCACACCGGCTGCCAAATAAGGCATTCCGTCAGAGCAACATACCGTTCTCGTCAAGCACTGCAACACAGTAATGCCCAAAAGCAAAACAAACCGCGCGGAAAATAACGGATTCCGTCCAACAGACTGTTGCAGAGCCGATTATCCGGAAGCACAGCCCTGCGTCCGCCGTTAGCCGACACAAAGGCATCAAACGGCACCGTTTACCGTTATCCCGCCAAAGATCGCAAAACGGCGGCAGCCTCGTCCGCGTACCGTTTCCAAACCATAGTGCAGGAAGGCAGCCGCGCGTGGATTAAAGCCAAAACACCGGGGCGGAAGGGCATTGGAGGTTGCCCGGCCATTGTCGGCGGCAAAGCGCGCAGCGGCGGTTTGAAAACGGGCGCATCATCGGCAGGAGCCGGAAAAGCGGGCTGCCGCAGCCGGGAAAAAAACCAAATTCACCGTCATCCGCAAAGCCGCCGATTTCAAAGCAAAAGATACGGCTGTCCGCGTGCCGAAACCGTTCGACAACATGCTTCACACCGGACAACGGCAAAGCATTTTACCGGCACCCGGTCTCGCCCAGGCATCGGAGACGAAGCCTCTGCTGCCGGTGCCCTTTTGGGAAAAGGGTTGGAGGAGAACACCAACAGGCCGATACGCCGATACTTTCCGAAAGGAACGGATCTCAGCAAAGCGGGAGATAGATTAAGGAGGCATAGGGAGCTCAACTGCCACCCGGAAAAAACCTTGGTTATTAGGATGCCGGCTGGTTTGTGTTCACCGGCCCTTGCTGCTGATTTAATGATAGCATAAACAAACGGAATAATAATTACCGAAACTACAGCGATCCACTTTTTTGCATCGGTTATTCCCCATCAGAAGTCTCATTAAGTCCACTACATCATTAAATTTATTGCCTTTGAATCCGTAACTAACCTTATAGCATCTCTATGACCGTCACCCACATATATGACATCCCAGCCTAAACTGTTTGGAGCACTCAATGTGAAACTGGAGAACAGGGCATGCTAGCCATTGATATTTAAAGGTAAATTGCTAAGTAGACCTGTATCAGGCACGCGTACTCTGCTGGGTTTAATGTACTCAAATGTGATAATCATAGTTTCACAGTTTTTTACGCAGCTGGAGGGGGAACAAACGAATACGTCTATACATTTTTATTGAATCCATCGTCATCCCCGCCTGACTCAAACCTAGATAGACTATGCCTTTGTTTTTGGAAAAGCTCTGCATGACGTTACTTAAACTTATCTAGGTAAGGTAGATGCCGTCTGGACAAGTGTAACAACTAAAAAACAATATTGCTTTTACTGCTCTTTTCATTTGCTCTCCCGTACAAATTCGCCCTCCTGCACAAATTCGTAAGTATTGGTAGGAAATTCCACATCAATATAGGAGATTATGGCTCTGCTGTCTTTAATACTCACAAAATAGACTGGTTTGCCTTCATCTATGATAGCGGTTCGTCCGTTATCTGACAACCATCATTTTTCACCAATAGCCTTTTTGCATCTTAATATTCGGATTCGAATGGTGTAGCATTGTTACGTCAGTATTGGCTGTCAATACTGTTTATATTCAAACAGTCTGCCAACATTTGTAGGGTTAATGTTACCGGCAGTGCAAAAATGACCACCTGACGGCAGTCAGAAATTGACCATCCTGACTTAAAAAACAAAGGCTGCTTTCATGTTGAATCAGGAGACGGTTGCGGCCATCAAAGCGCTCAAACAGCAAGG
>NZ_JADGLG010000027.1:0-32332 GCF_015235335.1 Neisseria sp. 19428wB4_WF04 | reverse complement strand
GTTTGCCGACCGACACAACCATATCAACGGCATTGAGAATTTTTGGAATCAGGCGAAACGTGTCTTGCGCAAATACAACGGAATCGACCGAAAATCTTTTCCTCTGTTCTTGAAAGAATGTGAGTTTCGTTTTAACTTCGGGACACCAAAGCAGCAGTTAAAAACTTTGCGGCTTTGGTGTGGTGTTTAGGGCTAATCTACTTCAGCCCCTTGTATTTTTCTATCAATGGTGCTTTGTCTATCCATTTCCATTTTTTTGCAGCTGCATTCAAAATAGAAATGATAAGAGATAAATAGCGGTTCTTTGTACTGTCTTTGCAATTCAGATTATCCACTACATTCATTACGAAGTCGTTATCAATATGGTGTAAATAGACCTCTGAATTGTGTCAGCAAACGTAGTTTTGATTTATCATTATTAATAACTACTTATTTTTTCTGATTTTTCTTTAAGCTATTTCAAAGCAGCTTCATCCCATAAACGCTTAGGCTTGTGGCCAAGATGGGAAACGCACCAAGCATTATGCTTAAATTCATCTCTCAGTTTTTCAGCTGATTTTTTGTCTTTCGTACGAGCAGAGCGTCTAACTCTTTTTTCACCGGGTATTGCAATGTCAACGTAATATATGCATGCCGCTTTTGCAACGGTACAAGCTCCCCATGTTGTAAGCATTTTTCTTCACTCCTACTTTTGAACGAAGCCTGCAATTGCATATTTTCTTGTTCGGGCAGAAAAGCGTCAAGGGCAGGTTGGGTAATGCAATATCCCCCCCCGGCAGTGCTCCCGTATATTTTCTCTTTGTGCGGCAGAAATCATTCTGCCGGTCTGCATCGTGGCCCTCATAGCTGTCTGACGGCTCTCTGACGGCTTTGTGATCAAAGTAATAACGGCTGTTTTTAGACAGCAGGAACAGGTATTCATGGGCACGGACGCAGCGGTCGGTTACGGATTCGGGCATGGGTTGGTTTTATGCCAAATGATGTCTTGGCGCAGATACCAGCCGTCGGCCTGTAACGCCAAAGCCACCCTCCACGGAATGCTGATCAGGTCTTTGGTTTTGAGGCCATCTGAAAGCGGTGCAGTTTTAACTTCGTTGAAGCTGTGTGCTTTCAGACGGCCTTTCGGCCGCTTTAGGGACTGTGGCGGTTTCGGCTGCTGTTGCGGCCGTTTCTGACGTTGGGGCATCGGCTATCGGGGCAACGGGTTCCGCCGCTGTCCTGGTTCGGGGTTAGGATCGAGTTTGAGTTTGGAGTTCGCTGTCCATATCGCGCTCCTGTGAAACAGAAGCCTCCCTAGTCAGGGGGGCCGGGTTTGGCGGTTCGGCAGGTGGCGGGGCAGCCCGACAGACGAACTTCTTCGGCAACGATGGTCGCCTACTCTTCATCTCCTTCCCACCATGGGGCAGCAGCGGGGCGCTTCGGCTTCGGGAGCCGCTGCTGGTTACGGTTCGCGGATTTTCTGATATCACAAACAATAACCGTCATAACTCACTATCAGGCCGTCTGAAAATATTTTTCAGACGGCCTGATAGTTTAAAAATATGATGTTTTTCAAATATTGGTGCCACAGCCTTGTGTCGCTCTGGTTGGTTTTACTATGTCCGTATTTGCCGATGACTGCGGTGTCGAAGATATGCAGATACACCACCATGTGCGCGTAAGGCGCCTATTGTGTTGAAGGACGTAACAAAAATATACGCCGTTTTCAGACGGCCTGTTGGTTTCCGGCCGGATTGACCCGCTCGCTGCTCGGCGGCGCTGAGTTGTTGGGCAGTCGGCACACGGCTCATGCTTTTGTCCGGCCCGAATCCTCACAGACTGACCGGCGGGCCGATGGTTACATCGATGACGCCTTCGGTGGGGGCGTGCCGGACTCCGGGCAAACTCAGTTATGGTGAAAAACAAACATTTTACCGTGCGGGGTTTTGCAAAAGCTTCCGATCTGTTTTCTTTCCAGACGCCTTAATGTTATGATATTTGAAATAATAACTTAAAGAATAATTATATGAGTATCAAACAGTGGCCCGAAGGGGAACGGCCGCGTGAAAAACTGCTGGCGCGCGGTGCGGCGGCGTTAAGTGATGCCGAGTTGCTTGCCATTCTGCTCCGGGTGGGCACACGGGGCATGAGTGCGGTAGACTTGGCGCGCTATCTGCTTAACGAGTTCGGCAGCTTGGGCAAGTTGATGAGTGCCGATGCCAAAACCCTGTCGGTGCATAAAGGCATGGGGCTGGCGGGCTACACGCAGTTTGCGGTAGTGCGTGAAATAGGCCGGCGCGTGCTGGGGGAAGAGCTGCATGAAAACGCCGTTTTCAACCGTCCTCAAGATGTTGCCGACCTGCTGCGCCTGCATTTGGGGCATGAGCGGGTGGAGGTGAGCATGGCATTGCTGCTCAACAGCCGCAACCAGCTGATAGCCCTGCACGAGCTCTCCCGCGGTACGGTGGCGGAAAATACCGTGTATGTGCGCGAAATCGTGAAGTTGGCGCTTGAGCATTATGCCGCCGCCGTGATTATTGCCCATAACCACCCCGGCGGCTCGCCCGAGCCTTCAAAAGCCGATATTGCTTTCACCCGCCGCCTGGCGCAGGCATTGGATTTGGTGGATGTGGCTTTGCTCGACCATTTCATTGTAACGGCGAAGCAGGCGGTATCGCTGCATGAGTGCGGTTTGATGGGAAAGGCAGAAATGCAGGATGCGGTTTTACCGTAACCGGATATAACTCGGCTGTGATTACGGCAAATCCACTTTGCTTCTGCTGCGGTGTTGCGGCACCCCGACCCGAAGAAAACGATTTTGCCGGCCGTCTGAAACGGTAACAGAATCGGCTTCATATTGTCTGTATTGCCTGCCGCCTTGTGCCGGAAATGCAGCAGGCCGGTCAAAGTCTGCCTGCTGTCGGATGGTTCAGGCTTGGTATGCCGGGCTGTTTTTTGCTGAAATGATGGTTTCGTGATTTTTTGGGTATGCCGAACTATAAGGGTCTCCCCGCCTTGCGGCATTCCCGGCAATTCTCAAAATTCCCAAATGCGTCTTCAAACAAAAAACGGAGCGTGCAAACCTTGTTTGAGGGTTTTTTTACATTTAAGGCCGTCTGAAAATTTCAGACGGCCTTTGCACCCGTTTATATCGTTATATTGCAGCCGGCGGCTCAACCTCCGGTGAGCAGGTTTAATGCCTCGCGGTATTTTTCCACTGTTTTGCGGATAATCTCATCGGGCACTTTCGGTGCCGGTGCCTGCTTGTTCCAACCGCTCTGCTCCAGCCAATCGCGCACAAACTGTTTGTCGAACGAAGGCGGAGTGGTGCCGGTGCGGTATTGGCCGGCCGGCCAAAAACGGCTCGAATCGGGCGTGAGCACTTCGTCCATCAGCGTCAGCGTGCCGTTTTCGTCAAGGCCGAACTCGAATTTCGTGTCGCAGATGATGATGCCCCGCGATTCGGCATAGGCAGCGGCTTCGGTGTAGAGCTGTATGGCTTTGCGGCGCACTTCGGCCGCAAGTTCCCTGCCGATGAGGGCTTCGCATTCTTCAAAGCTGATGTTTTCATCGTGATCGCCCACGGCAGCCTTGGTGGAAGGGGTGAAAACCACTTCGGGCAGCCGCTGCGCCTCCTGCAGGCCTGCAGGCAGTTTGATGCCGCAAACCGTGCCGGTTGCCCGGTAATCTTTCCAGCCGCTGCCGGCCAAATAGCCGCGCACCACAGCCTCCACTTTAACCGGCGTGAGTTTTTTGGCAACCACGGCGCGTTTTTCCAATGCACGGGCTTGCGCTTCGGGCAATACATCGTAAACCGTGTCGCCGGTTAAGTGGTTGGGCAGGATATGGGCGAGTTTGCCGAACCAGAAATTGGACATTTGGGTGAGGATTTCCCCTTTGCCGGGAATCGGGTCATCGAGAATCACATCGAAAGCAGAGAGACGGTCGGAAGCGACCATAAGCATACGTTTTTCATCGATTCCGTATAAGTCGCGGACTTTGCCGGAATAGATTTTTTTCAGGCTGGCGGCAGGCATGGCTTTTTCCAAGAGAAACTTTCGGGGCGGCTATTTTAGCCTAAATCGGCAGGGCAGGGAGGATTGTTTGCCGGGCCGCCAGGCCGTCTGAAAGTTTTTTTCAGACGGCTCAACCCTTTTATCAAACCATTTGATGCGGGCGGCTTAACGGGCGGCAAAGCAGGCGGGCATTCAAATATGCTGCCGTTCGGGCAGATTGCGGAAACCTGCGTTACCAAGTGCCGCGCTGCTTCTCCCCGGCTGGGACGGGTCAGTTTTTCATCGACTGCACCGGCGCGGGAATACGCCCGCCGCGCTTCACAAACACTTCGCACGAGCCTTCTTTCACCGGCATAATCGGTGCATAGCCCAACAGGCCGCCGAACTCTACGCTGTCGCCCACATCTTTGCCGGGCACGGGAATAATGCGCACGGCGGTGGTTTTGCCGTTAATCATGCCGATAGCGGCTTCATCGGCGATGATGCCGGAAAGGGTGGCCGCCGATGTGGTGCCGGGCACGGCCACCATATCCAGCCCGACCGAGCACACGGCGGTCATGGCTTCGAGCTTCTCCAGCGTGAGTATGCCCGATTCGGCGGCGGCAATCATGCCCTCGTCTTCCGACACGGGAATAAACGCGCCGCTCAAACCGCCCACCGCGCCCGAAGCCATCATGCCGCCTTTTTTCACGGCATCGTTCAACAGCGCCAGCGCGGCGGTAGTGCCGTGGGTGCCGCACACGCTCAAACCCATTTGCTCGAGGATGCGCGCCACCGAATCGCCGACAGCCGGTGTGGGCGCGAGCGACAAATCGAGAATGCCGAACGGAATGTTCAGGCGTTTGGCGGCTTCGTGGCCGATTAACTCACCTACGCGGGTGATTTTGAAGGCTGTTTTTTTCACCACTTCGGCCACTTCGGTTAAGGTGCGCGCATCGGAATGCTCCAGCGCGGCCTTGACCACGCCGGGGCCGGATACGCCCACATTAATCACCGCACCGGCTTCGCCCGAGCCGTGAAATGCCCCCGCCATAAAGGGATTGTCTTCCACCGCATTGCAAAACACCACGATTTTAGCGCAGCCGAAGCCTTCGGGCGTGATTTCGGCGGTTTCTTTGATGATTTCGCCTGCCAAGCGCACCGCGTCCATATTGATGCCCGCGCGGGTGCTGCCGATATTGATGGAGCTGCATACGATGTCGGTGGTTTTCATGGCTTCGGGAATCGAGCGTATAAGGATTTCGTCTGCCGGCGACATGCCTTTCTGCACCAGCGCGGAAAAGCCGCCGATAAACGATACGCCGATGGCTTTCGCAGCGCGGTCGAGGGTTTGTGCCACACTCACATACGAATCGGCTTTGGTGGCGGCGGCGATTTGGGCGATGGGCGTTACCGAAATGCGCTGGTTCACAATCGGCACGCCGTATTTGGCCGAAAGATAGGCGGCCGTCTGAACCAAATCTTTGCCGGTATGGGTGATTTTATTGTAGATATTGCGGTTGAGTTCATCGAGATTGCTGCTGATGCAGTCGTGCAAATCGATGCCGATGGTGATGGTGCGCACATCGAAATGCTGGTCGGCCACCATGCGCACGGTTTCGAGAATTTCGTTGGACTGTATTTTGCTCATGATTCAGCCCCTTTAAATGCGGTGCATGGCGTTGAAGATTTCTTCGTTTTGCATACGGATGTCCAGCGCCAGCCTTTTGCCTTCTCCGGCAAACAAATCCAGCATCTCTTGGCGCGTTTTCGGGCATTGGGCGGTATCCACCAAAATAATCATGGTGAAAAAATCGTCCATCAACTGCTGGCTGATGTTGAGAATGTTGAGCTTGTGTTCGGCCAAAATTTTGGATACATCGTAAACGATGCCGACACGGTCTTTGCCGATAACGGTAATCACTGAATGGCTCATATTGCGTTTCCTTGATATTGGGTTTGAAATTTTAGGCGGGTTTCAGACGGCCTGTTTTTTCACAAAAGGCCGTCTGAAAAAATAAGCCGTATTGTATAGAAAAAGAAGCGTACTGCCTGCGGTGCGCCTGCGGGTTTACCGCAAAACGGCAATGCCCTGCCTTTGCTGCCGTTACGATAATGATTGACGCATTCCCGGCACGAGCCGGCCGGCCGTAAAGAATGCCGGCAGGGCAGGATACACAAAACCTTGGGGAATCAGCGGGTTCACAGCAACCCGCCCCGATAAATACGGAACGGCCGGCCGCAAAGAATACCGGCAGGGCAACACAAGCCCCCCGCCGTCATCATTTAACGCAGCCGGATTGAACATGGCCAAACCATGCCGACACCGCCTGCGGTTCGAAACCCGGCGGCGTTTTGTGCTGTTGCACTGTCTCCGCAGTTGCTCGGGCTTTATCTGCTTCACTGCAGGCCACAGGCCGTCTGAAAACTTGTTCAGACGGCCTGTGGCCTGCACCGGCTCGCAATCAGGAAAACAGGCGTTTCGACAATACACCGCCCGGCTCAATACCCACTTTCTGCATTTCATCCTGACGCGCCAACACATAGCTGCGCACATCTTTGAGCCACTGGGTGGAAAGCTCTTCGAGTTTGTCGTTTACCAAATCCAAGCCCAGCGTGCTGGAAAGTTTCACCGCCAAATCCATGAAGCGGTTGAATTGTTTTTCGCCGGCAGGCACATGGGGGATGTCGAACAGCATGCTGAAACCCCGGTAGGCCTGGTTGGCAAGCAGGCTGGAAGTAAAGGGGGCATTGTCGAGCGTGATGATGCTGAACAGCGGATCGCCCTGCTCGTCAGACAAATGAAATGCGCCGTCCACCCCCAACTCGAAACCGAGATTTTCCACGGCGGCGCGCAGCTCGGTGCCGCTGACTGTGCCGCGCGAAACAAGGTGCATGGCAATGGTTTGGTCTACGCGGGCGCACAATTCGTCAAGCGGGCGCGCGGTGTTCAAAAACATTTCCACATCGGTAAGCAGCAGGCCGCCGTTCATTTTTTCGGCAAACCGGTTCACCTGGCCGCCGAAGCTTTCAAGCTCCTGCACGGTGGCCAGGCCGCTGCGGCTGATGGCTTGCAGGCCGATAACGAAACCCTGGTAGTAAACGCTGGGAATCGGCTCGGCGATTTGGAAGCGGCCGTCCATGGTGCAGCCGGCGATTTGAAAGCGGTGGCGGCTGGAAAGGCGGGGAATCGAATGCAGCTCCTGCGCTTCGTGCAGCGAGATATAGGCCATATAGTCGAAACGGTGGTCGAACCAGGGCAGCTCGAGCTTGGTAAGATCGTTCAGATCAAGCAGCAGTTTGCGTTTGCCTTGCAGTTTGGTTTGCGAAAACACCGGTGCCGCTATTTTTTTAAAGTCGAAAACAGCATCAGCGGGTTTGACTTCGGGTCGGATAACGGTTTCAGTGAAATCGTCTTCCACTTCAAATTCCACATCGGGCTTGCCCGCTGCCGCTTCGGAAACTTTGGCGGCAAACAAATCGTCTTTGCCGCCGAAGGCTTCCTGCCCGGAAATATCCTTATGGCGCAGGGGGCGGATGGGCGCGCCGGCCTGGTCTTGTGATTGGCCGTCGCGCACGAAATCGGTTTTGCTGCCCATCAGGGCATCTTTATCGGAATGGCCGAACTGCTCGCGCACCTGCCTGCGGTATTGGTTTTCCTGATACATATTGTAGGCAATCACGCCCAAAATAACAGCGAGCACGAGAACGATGATAATCAGTGTGGTTTCACTCATATGCAATAATCCGTTAATCCGTGGGGTTGGGCCCAATGCGGCGATTATAACGAAAACCGCCTGCTCTGGCAGCATCTTTCAGCGCACGATTGCGATGCCGCCCTCCGCCACACGCACCCAATCGAAAAAATGTCCGGGGTCGCTTTTGCGGCCCGGCGCGATGTATTGGTGGCCGGTAACCGCCTCTATCGGATAGCGTGCCGCCAGCGCGCGCAGAAGAATATTTAACGATTGATACTGAACATCGGTAAAAGGTTCAAAATCACAGCCTTCCAATTCGATGCCTATAGAAAACGCATTGCATTTTCCGCGCCCGCGAAACGAAGAAACGCCCGCATGGTAGGCCGCATCATCGCACGAAACAAACTGCACGGCTGCGCCTTTGCGGTCGATAAAGAAGTGGCTGGATACGCGCAATGGGTGTATCGCGCTGAAAAACGGGTGCTCTTTTGGGTTGATGCGGTTGGTAAACAGCTTTTCCACCGCGCCCGTGCCGTATTCAAACGGGGGCAGCGAAATATTGTGCAAAACCACCAGCGAAACGGTTTCTCCGTTTTCCCGGGGGCTGAAATTGGGGGAGTCGGCACGCCGCGCGGGCAGCCACCAACCTTGTTGCCAGTTGTCCATCATATCCTTTAAACATTACGCTCTTTTTTCAGACGGCCTTTCATACTTTCAACGCTGCCGCTAAAACTGCCGTGCTGCAAAAAACGCCGCTTTCGTTTTATACTGCCGTCCGAACCAACACCACGAATCCTACCATGCTGAAAAAATTGTTGAAACGGCTTGCCGCCGCTTTTATTTTGCTTGCCGCCGTTTGGGCGGGCCTATTGTTTGCGCCGAAAAACAATGAAAAAGCCTATCGTCTGAAAATAGAAAAAAACCAGGGCATTGCCTCAGTGGGCCGCAAACTGGCCGAAAACGATATGGTTTACAGCCGCCACGCATTGATCTCGGCAGCCTATCTATTGGGTGTACACAACCGCCTGCGCACCGGCTCCTACCGCCTGCCCAAGCAGGTTTCCTCATGGCAGATTCTGCAGCACCTGCGCGGCGGCCGCCCCGATTCCATAACCGTGCGCATCACCGAAGGCATGCGCTTTGCACAAATGCGCCGCATCATCAACGAAACCCACGATATCGAACACACCACCCGCAGCTGGAGCAATGAAAAGCTGATGCAGGAAATCGCCCCCGATGCGCCGGCCGGCAACCCTGAAGGGCTGTTTTTCCCCGACAGCTATGAAATCGATGCAGGCAGCAGCGATATTCAGATTTACAAAACCGCCTACCGGACCATGCAGCGCAACCTGCAAGCCGCATGGGACGAGCGGCGCAGCGGGCTTCCCTATCAAACCCCTTACGAAATGCTGATTATGGCCAGCATCATAGAAAAAGAAACCGCCCACGAAAACGACCGCCGCCATGTTGCCGCCGTGTTTGCCAACCGCCTCGCCACCGGTATGCGCCTGCAAACCGACCCCAGCGTGATTTACGGCATGGGCGATGCCTACCAAGGCCGCATCCGCAAAGCCGATTTGCAGCGCGACACCCCCTACAACACCTACACCCGCGCAGGGCTCACCCCCACGCCGATTGCGTTGCCCGGCAAAGCCGCGCTGGAAGCCGCCGCCCACCCTTCTGCCGAAAAATACCTCTATTTCGTTTCGAAAATGGACGGAACAGGCCAGAGCCAGTTCAGCCACACCCTCAGCGAACACAATGCCGCCGTACGCAAATACATTCTGAAAAAATAAAACATGATGCCGCCGGCGGGGCCGTCTGAAACATTTTCCCCAACAAAAACCAAATGTTTTCAGACGGCCTTTAACACGGCCTCCCCCATATTTCTTTTATAATGCCGCCACCCACCACCATAAAGCACACACCATGCAGGCACAATTCATCACACTTGACGGCATTGACGGCGCAGGCAAATCCACCAACCTCGCCGTGATTCAAAACTGGTTTGAAACCCGCAACCTGCCCGTACTGTTCACCCGCGAACCGGGCGGCACACCCGTGGGCGAAGCCTTACGCGAAATCCTGCTCAACCCCGCCACCCAAGCCGGCTTGCGCACCGAAACGCTGATGATGTTTGCCGCGCGCTGCCAGCACATCGAAAGCGTGATCGCTCCCGCACTGGCGAGCGGCATAAACGTAGTATCCGACCGCTTCACCGATGCCACCTTCGCCTACCAGGGCGGCGGACGCGGCGTGCCGCCGGCCGATATCGCCGCGCTCGAAAACTGGGTTCAGGGCAGCCTGCGCCCCGATTTGACCATTCTGCTCGATGTGCCGCTGAAAGTTTCCATGCAGCGCATCGGCCGCAACCGCAAAAAAGACCGCTTCGAACAGGAAGAAGCCGCTTTCTTTACCCGCGTGCGCGCTGCTTATCTCAACCGCGCCGCCGCCGATCCCGGGCGTTACGCGGTCATCGACAGCAACCGCACACACGAAGCCGTGCAGCAATCTATCGAAGCCGCGTTAAACAAACATTTCCGGCTCTGACCCAAATCCCTCCTATAAAAAATTCCGCAGGCCGTCTGAATGGTTTTCAGACGGCCTGCGGCTTAATGGTGCGGTATCTCTCAACACAATATCCCCAACCCAGACCGGTTTGGCGGCCGTTTGAATGTTACCCGGGCAGGGCGCGGCAAGGCCGGTGTTTCGTTACAGCGATGTGGTTTGCCGTAAAAAATTTAAGGCCGTCTGAAGAATTTTCAAACGGCAGAGTTTTCAGACGGCCTTCAGCCGGCTGTTACAAAAGCCTCTGCCTTTGATATGGCGTACCGCCTTCCCGCTCTTGACTTTGACACTAGGTTGAGGTTTAGTTAAGCTATAGTGAATCTGCACGTTTTCCGCATCGTGCTGCAAGCCGCAGGCGGTGCGGTACGGCAAGGCGCAACCATGCTGTAACGAAGCAGGTGTTTGACTATATTTTTTATTTCACGGAGAGCATGATGGAAACCATCACCCTGAATATCGGCGGCATGACCTGCGGCGGCTGTGTCAAAAGCGTTACCAAAGTTTTAGAACAGTTAAACGGCGTGGGCAGAGTCGAAGTGAGTTTGGAAAATGCCGCTGCCCTGATTATTTACGATGCCGGTAAAATACAAACCGCCGCCTTAATCGAAGCGGTGGAAGGCGCAGGATTCGATGTTTCTTTATGAGAGAGGCCGCAGCCCCGGCAAAATCTTTCCCAAAAATCTTTTTTAAGCCTGTCTGATTAAAATAACGCTGCTACCATACAGGCATAATGTTCAAACTGTTTTCAAATATTGCAAAAACCCCAGGTGTCAGAAAAGGCCGGGATTGTCCAAACCCCGACCGTCTGAAACGCCTGTGTCGGTATTTCGCCGAAAGGTTGGAACCATGCAACAGAAAGTCCGCTTCCACATCAGCGGCATGACCTGCCAGGCCTGCGCGAGCCGCATTGAGAAAGTGTTGAACAAAAAAGATTTTGTTCAGACGGCCTCGGTGAACTTTGCCAGCGAAGAAGCGCAGGTGGTGTTCGACAACAGCCGCACCGATGCGGCCGCACTGGCGCAAATCATCACCCAAGCAGGTTTTAACGCGCAGGAAAAAACCCCCGCCGCCCCGCTGCCGTCTGAAAACCATACCGACTGGCGTTTGTGGCTGCTGCTGGCCGTCAATGTGCCGTTTCTCATCGGCATGGCAGGCATGATGGTGGGGCACCATGATTGGATGATGCCTGCCTTGTGGCAGTTTGCGCTGGCCAGCGTGGTGCAGCTTTGGCTCGCTGTTCCGTTTTACAAAAGCGCATGGGCGAGCATTAAAGGCGGGCTGGCGAATATGGACGTGCTGGTTACGATCGGCACGGCGGCGATTTATCTTTATTCGGTGTGGATGATGTTCCGCCACGGCGGTATGGGGCATCACGGCGGGGAGCACGTTTATTTTGAAGCCGGTGTGATGGTTGTCGGCTTCGTGAGTCTCGGTAAATTTCTCGAACACCGCACGAAAAAATCCAGCCTCGACAGCCTCGGCCTGCTGCTAAAACTCACGCCGCGCCAGGTGAATGTGGAACGCGGCGGCCAATGGCAGCACCTGCCGCTCGACCAAGTGCAGGCAGGCGATTTGATCCGCGCCGGCCACGGCGAGCGCATCGCGGCAGACGGCATCGTTGAGAGCGGCAGCGGCTGGGCCGATGAAAGCCATTTAACCGGCGAATCGCAGCCCGAAGCAAAAACCGCCGGCAGCAAAGTGCTGGCCGGTGCCATGATAACCGATGGCAGCATGGTTTACCGCGCCCTCCGGCTCGGCAGCCAAACCCTGCTCGGCGACATGATGGCCGCTCTGTCCGAGGCGCAAGGCAGCAAAGCACCGATTGCCCGGGTGGCCGACAAAGCAGCGGCGGTTTTCGTGCCCGCCGTGGTCGGTATCGCCGCGCTCACTTTTATCTTAACCTGGCTGTTCAAAGGCGATTGGATACCCGCGATGATAAACGCCGTGGCCGTGCTGGTCATCGCCTGCCCGTGTGCGCTTGGTTTGGCCACGCCCGCCGCGATTATGGCCGGCATGGGCAAGGCGGCGAAACACGGTATTTGGTTTAAAGACGCCGCCGCCATGGAAGCAGCCGCCCGCGTCAACGTGGTGGTGCTGGATAAAACCGGCACCCTCACCGAAGGCAGACCCGAAGTGGCGGCGGTATATCTGCGGCCGTTTGAAAACCTGCCCGGGGCTTTCGCCGTTGATGAAAACGAACTTTACCGCCTCGCCGCCTCGGTCGGGCAAAATGCTGCGCACCCGCTCGCCCGCGCCATCGTTCAGACGGCCTCGGCACGCGGCATCACCCTGCCCCTCGCCGGCAACGTGCACACCGAAGCCGGCGCAGGCGTGAAAGCCGATATAGACGGCATCGGCGAAGTGAAAATAGGCAAGCCGGACTATTGCGGCCTCACGCTGCCCAAAAACCTTGGCCCGGTGTGGAAAACCGCCAGCATCGTTGCCGTGTCGGCAAACGGCCGCGCCCTCGGTGCCTTTGCGCTGGCCGACCGGCTCAAAGCCGACAGCAAACAGGCCGTAGGCCGTCTGAAAGCACACGGCATCAAGGTGTATATGATGAGCGGCGACAATCAGGGCGTTGCCGACTATATCGCCGCGCAATTGGGCATAAGCCGTGCTTTCGGCAATATGAGCCCGCGCGGCAAAGCCGCCGAAGTGCAGAAGCTCAAAGCCGCCGGCAACACCGTGGCCATGGTGGGCGACGGCATCAACGATGCCCCCGCACTGGCCGCTGCCGATGTCGGTTTCGCCATGAAAAACGGTGCCGATATAGCCGAACACACCGCCTCGGCCACGTTGATGCAACACTCGGCCAACCAAATGGTCGATGCCCTGCTGATTTCGCGCGCTACCCTGACAAACATCAAGCAAAACCTGTTTTTCGCCTTTTTCTACAATATATCGGGCATTCCGCTGGCAGCCCTAGGCCTGCTCAGCCCGGTGGTTGCCGGCGCGGCCATGGCCCTAAGCTCGATTTCGGTGCTCGGCAATGCCCTGCGCCTGAAACGGGTGAAAATTGACGGCAGTGAATCACGATAAAAAACACGCCCCGCCGTAACCATCATAAAGCAGATCGGCCATATCGCCCCCTACCGCCCTGCCCTATTCTTATTTTGGTCCGCGGCCCAATATCTGCCCCGGCCGTCTGAAACAGCTTTCAGACGGCTTGAATCCCCATAAAACCAACTGCATCGATAAAAAATAAATAAATTCTAAAAAAACTATAAAAAATCTTATTTTAACTACGAAAAATCTTAGTTATAATCCCGCCCAATATCCGACTCCCGTTTCAGACGGCCCAAACCAAGGAATATCCATGCTGCTGGCGCTTTCATTATGCGACTTCGTGATTGTAGAAAAACTCAACCTCAACTTTCAAACCGGCTTCACCGTGCTCACCGGCGAAACCGGGGCGGGCAAATCCATCACGCTCGATGCACTCGGCCTGCTGTTGGGCGACAAAGCCGATTTCAGCCAAGTGCGCACCGGTGCCCGAGAAGCCCGGCTTTCCGCCCTTTTCGACATCAGCGGCCTGCCCGCATTGCAGGCGCAGCTGTATGAACAAGGTTTGCTTGAAGCCGGCAGCGAAGAATTAAGCATACGCCGCATCATCGATGCCAAAGGCAAAAGCCGCAGCTTTATCAACAACCAGGCCGCCACACTCGCGCAGCTCAAAGCCATCGGCAGCCGGCTCATCGATATCCACGGACAAAACACCCACCATTCGCTCAACCAAGAATCTGCGCAGCGGCAATTGCTCGATGCCTTCGCCGGCGCCCAAGAACAAGCCGGGGCGGTGAAACAGCTTTACCAAAGCTGGAGCAATGCCCGCAAAGCCCTGCACGAAGCGCAAAACCACGCCGAAAACACCGCCATCGAACGCGAACGGGTAGCATGGCAATGCAACGAGCTCGAGCAGCTTGATTTGCGCCACGGAGAATGGGAAAGCCTCAACCAAAGCCACCACGGCCTCGCCCACGCCGCCGAATTGTTGCAGGCCGCAGAGCAGGTTTCCGAATATATCGATGGCGACAACGGTATGCAGCGGCAACTCTATCAATGCCAAAAACTCCTGGGCAGCCTGCAAAATATCGAACTGCGCTTTGCCGAAAGCCTCGAAATGCTCGCCGCCGTTGAAGCCGAGCTGGGCGAAATCGGCGCCAATATGCGCGATGTATCCAACCGTGTCGAAATCAATCCCGATGAGCTGGCCGAGCAAGAACGGCGCATGGGCGCATTAATGAGCATGGCGCGCAAATACCGTGTCGAACCCGAATATCTGCCCGCCAAACTCGAAGAACTGAACCAAATCCTGCAAAACCTGCACGAAGCCGCCGACATCGCCGCCCTCGAAGCTGCCGCGGCGCGCACCGAAGCCGAATACACCGCCGCCGCACAGAAACTATCGGCCATGCGCACTGAAGCCGCTGCCAAACTGGCCGCCGAAACCACCGGACATATGCAGCAGTTATCCATGAAAGGTGCAGCCTTCAATATCGAACTCCTGCCCTGCCCGCCCACTGCGCACGGCTTGGAGCAAGTGCAATATCAAGTGGCTGCCAACAAGGGCAGCCCCCTGCGTCCGCTCAACAAAGTGGCCTCCGGCGGCGAACTTGCCCGCATCAGCCTTTCTATTCAAGTGGTTACCAGCCAATACACCCAAGTGCCGACACTGATTTTCGATGAAGTAGATACCGGCATCGGCGGAGGTGTAGCCGAAACCGTAGGCCGCGCCCTGCGCTCGCTGGGCAAACGGCATCAAGTGCTGGCCGTTACCCACCTGCCGCAAGTGGCCGCCTGCGGAGAAAACCACTGGCAGGTGCACAAACACAACGAAGGCATACAAACTGTCAGCGAAATCAAAGTATTGGATAACACCGGCCGCATCGAAGAAATCGCCCGCATGCTCGGCGGCGAAACCATCACCGACACTACTCGGAAACATGCAGAAGAAATGTTGGCGTTGGCGGCAGAATAACCGGCAGGCAGGCAAACCATACTGCTTCCGAAAATCCGTTCCAAACCTGAAAGACCCCAAATCTGAAAACATCCGTATCCCGCCACGATAGGCTTAACCCGCGCATCCCAACCGTTTCTGAAAACGGCAGACGCTCAGACCCAAGCCGGCCATAACCGGATATTTAAAATGCTGAAGTATCGTGAATCAAGATAAAATGAAACCGGCGCCGGGCAGCATGGCAGAATAACGCCGTATCGTTTTTCTTTCAGTTTGCCCGCAAAGATTGCAGGCCGTCTGAAAACCATGTTTCAGACGGCCTCCCCGCTATCACCATCAGGATTCCGTTAAAAGCAGAAAATCGTTGTTTAAAAAATAAAAATCAATAGTTTACGCCTAGATTCATGCTTCCTGTTTACCGATTTGTACCGCAGAAATCTTGATTTCCACTTTCCATTCCGGCTTAGCCAACTTAGCCTGTACGCATGCACGGGCAGGCGTATAACCGGAAACCACCCAAGCATCCCACGCTTCATTCATTGCATCATAATCAGCCAAATCCGGCAAAAAAACAGTGGCCTCCAAAATATGCTTTTTATCGGATCCACATTGTGCCAGCCAGTTATCGATTTGCGCCAACACATCACGGGTTTGCTCGGCAACCCCCACATCGGTACGCTCGGGCACCATACCCGCCAAAAAAACGAAACCATTGGCTACAACAGCCTCCGACAAGCGCGCTGTTTGGCCGAAGTATTGCACAGTCATTTTGCTTCCTTTGCATTAAGTATCATTAAAGTATATGGAAAACACATGGTAACACAGGCAGCGCAAGCACTTTTTCTCTCGAGCATGCGGTTCTACTGCACACCAAACAGAAAAATATTGCACACCACCGCATTTATTTTTCAGACGGCCGTTTCCAAGCCGAACCGATTAGTCCGCCCTACCACGGCTTCTCCTGCACGCACCAAATGGATCTCACAGCAAAACTTTATCTGCAAATAACACCGCAGCACCACACACTCAGCCAACCACCCGAACGCGCCGGGCGCATCAGGTGTAAAAAACCCGGCGTTATTTACACTTTCCCTTTTTGCCTGAAAACCCGTTTGGGGATTTTTGAGGGTTGCGAGAATGCCGAAGAACACGACCGAGCCGCATTGTTCTCATGGTTTTTAGAATACTCAAAAACCACGAAACCATCATTGCAGCAAAAAACAAAAGCGGTTTGGCATAAACAGTGTAAACAACGTTAGACTTTTCTAGAATTAAGGTTGTCTGAAATGCTCAAATGGCGTTATTTCCGAGATGATAGGAATGGCGTTTTAAATTTTTTGGCAACTCCAATAGAGATAACACACTGCAAATTAAGAAAAAATCACAGAAAACTACTCTATTTTCTGTACCGGAAGCAACTGCCCGTTCCGCTGCCTATATTTTGGGTATGCCTAAAATTCGTCAGCCCTATTCCACCGTCAAACCTGCCAAGTCGCCAGCCATCATTTGACTCCGGCTGACGATGAGGTTTTTGACGGTTCGGTTGAGTTGGACGAAAGTTGTTTCAGTGCAAGGCGTGAGGGCTGGTGCGGGCGCGGCGCGGCAGATAAAGTGGCCGTTTTCGGCATCCTGAACCAGCACGGCAAGATCTGTACGGTGGTTGCAGATAACGCCAAGCTTGGAACTTTACTGCATGTAATCAAAAGAAAATTTATGCCTGACAGCATCGTTTGCATAACAGCCTAGACCAGTCGCAACAAATGGGATGCGGGTCGTTTTATTTATCACTGCATCAACCATTCCAAAGTGCTTGCAGACCATCGGAACCACATTGACGGCATCCGAAAATTTTTGGAATCAGGCAAAGCATACCTTACGCAAATACGGCGGAATCGGGCGGAAATATTTCTTGCCGTTATTGAAAGAATACGAATTCCGGTTTAACTTCGGCACACCAACCCTACAGCTTAAAAAAACGCTGCGGGATTGGTGAGGAATTTAGGGCTAATCTAGTACAGCCCCAATTTTTAGTGGGTTAGCTATAGTGGTTTAAACTTTCCATAAAACCCATACCGATATTCGGAATATTGCCAGATATATCACAATGATATCAGCCCTTAATATTCTCCAATATCTGTTAAAAACACTCAAGATTTAAACCGTTTCGCCTTATATTGCGGGTTCATCAGGTTTTGAGGTGATAGGATATCGTCCAACTCTTCTACGCTCAGCAAGCCTTTTTCCAACACCACTTCTCGTACGCTCTTGCCGGTTTGGGCGCAGATTTTGCCCACCAAATCACCGTTGTGGTGGCCGATAAACGGGTTTAGGTAAGTAACCAGCCCGATTGAGTTGAACACATATTGTTCGCACACTTCGCGGTTGGCCGTGATGCCCGACACGCATTTTTCGCTAAGGTTGGTGCAGGCGTTGCCCAGCAGCGAGATGCTCTCAAACAGGCATTGCCCTATCACGGGCTCCATCACGTTCAGTTGCAGCTGCCCGGCCTCGGCGGCAAAAGTAACGGTGGTGTCGTTGCCGATAACTTTGAAACACACCTGGTTTACCACTTCGGGAATCACGGGATTGACTTTGGCGGGCATAATCGAAGAGCCTGCCTGCATTTCGGGCAGGTTGATTTCGTTCAGGCCGGCGCGCGGGCCTGATGACAGCAGCCGCAGGTCGTTGCAGATTTTCGACAACTTCACCGCCGTGCGCTTCAATGCACCGTGCACCATCACATAAGCCCCGCAATCGGAAGTGGCTTCAATCAGGTTTTTGGCCGGCACGCAGGGCAGGCCGCTCACTTCGGCCAGCTTGGCCACCGCCAGGTGGGCATAGCCTTCAGGGGTATTCACGCCCGTGCCGATGGCGGTTGCGCCGAGATTCACTTCCAGCAGCAGCCCGGCCGTGCGCAGCAGGTTGCGCTCTTCTTCTTCGAGCAGTACTGCAAATGCTGAAAATTCCTGCCCCAGCGTCATCGGAACGGCATCTTGAAGCTGGGTACGCCCCATTTTCAGAATATCGGCAAACTCGTCTGCTTTGCGCTCGAATGCCTGTTTCAGACGACCTATTTTCTCCAGCATCGCCACAATGCTGTGATAAACCGCAATGCGGAAACCCGTGGGATAAGCATCGTTGGTGGATTGGCTGGCGTTCACATGGTCGTTGGGGTTAATGATGTCGTAGCGGCCTTTTTCATAACCTGCGATTTCCAACGCAAGATTGGCAATCACTTCGTTGGCGTTCATGTTTACCGAAGTGCCTGCGCCGCCCTGATACACATCGGAAGGAAACTGGTCGAGGCAGCGGCCTTTTTCCAGCACTTCATCACAAGCCTGCTCAATCAGGCGGGCGGTTTCCATCGGAACCACCCCCAAATAGCCGTTGGCGCGGGCAGCGGCTTTTTTCACCATCACCATGCCGCGCACCAGCTCGGGAATATCGGAAACTCTCTGATCTGAAATATTGAAATTTTCTTTCGCCCGCAAGGTGTGTATACCCCAATACACTTCGTTTGGAATCTTGCGCTCGCCGAGCAGGTCGGTTTCGATGCGTTTTTTCATCTTTGGCTCTCCGTTGTTTGAAAATTTACAGCCGTTTCCGGCTGGGCAACCTGCAAAAACAGATAAAACAGGCAGGCTGCAGATAATGCGGCGGCAACACGAAGCACACCGGCGCTGCCATGATTTTAAGGTGGCCGGCTTGGCGGCTGCTTTGCCATTTTACCACTTTACAGGCATAAAAAGGCCGTCTGAAACGTTTCAGACGGCCTTTTTATCATGCTTTTCTGTTTCAGGCCTGCAAGCGCCACAGCATTCTGCCGGCAATCACCAGCAACAGTATGCCGAACGCCTGTTTCAGCTTTTCGGGCGGCAGTTTGTGTGCGGTTTTCACGCCCAGCGGTGCACATACCACCGTTGCCACGCTCAACACCGCCACCGCCGGCAGATACCAAAATCCGAACGAGCCTGCGGGCAGCCCGCCCACGCTCCAGCCCGAATAAAGATAACCTGCCGCGCCGGCTGCCGCAACCGGCCATGCCAACCCTGCCGATGTGCCCACGGCACGGTGTACCGGCACGTTGCAATACATCAAAAACGGCACCGACAGCGAACCGCCGCCTATGCCCACCCAGCTCGAAACCATGCCGAACAGCACGCCCGCCCCGCTCAAGCCCGCCCGGCCGGGCAGCGAGCGCGAAGGCTTGGGCTTGGCATCGGCCAGGGTTTTCAACGCCACCAAAACGGTAAATACGATAAAGAAAAGCTGCAAAGCCGCGTTGGAAATGTGTTTGGCCAAAAACGAACCCGCCAACACGCCGGCAATCATGCCCGGCACCATGCGCCGCACCACCTGCCAATCCACCGCGCCTTTGCGGTTTTGCGCCATCACGCTCGAAAACGTGGTGAACACCATAATGGCAAACGATGTGCCCACGGCCAAATGCTGCGCGTGCGGGATATGGTCCAAACCCTGCATCTGCAACACCCACAACACCACCGGCACGATAATCATACCGCCGCCTATGCCGAGCAGCCCGGCAACAAACCCGGCAAACGCGCCGACTGCCAGCATCACCGCCACCAACTGTATGTCTAACATCGTTATTCTTCTTTTCAAATTTACAAACGTTTGTTCCACAACACTTTTCAGACGGCCGGATTGCGCTTTTTCAGCCACCGCCAAGCAAACACCACATAACCCGACAGGCTGTAGCCCAAGAAAAACAGAAACAGTACCAGCGAAGGCTCCCATGCCGCCACCGCCAACACCAGCATAAAAACAATCATCGCAAAAAACGGCACTTTGCGGCGCACGTTGATTTCTTTAAAGCTCCAAAACGGAATCTGCACCACCATCGAAAGTCCCGCAAACAAGGTGATAATCAGGCACACCCAAGCCGCCTGCGGAAAACGCCCGTAGCTGTGGTTCACCCAAATCATGCCTACAATCAGCGCCGCCGCCGTGGGGCTGGGTATGCCGATAAACCAACGTTTATCGACCTTGCCGATTAAAGTGTTGAACAGTGCCAGCCGCAGCGCGGCGCAGGCACAATAGATAAACGCGGCCGAATAGCCGATTTTGCCGAACTGCCAAAGCTGCCATTTATAGGCGATTAAAGCAGGCGCAACGCCGAAGCTCACCATATCGGCCAGGCTGTCGAGCTGCTCGCCGAACGCGCTCTGGCTGTTGGTCCAGCGCGCCACACGGCCGTCCATGCCGTCCAACAGCATCGACACAAAAACCGCAATCGCCGCCGTTTCATAGCGCCCGTGCATGGCCTGCGTGATGGCGAAAAACGCGGCAAACAGCGCGGCAATCGTGAAAGAATTGGGCAGCAGGTAAATACTGTTCTGCCGCAGCAGCGCCCTGAAACGCGGCGTGGGGTTTTGTGGTGTCGTCATCGTTTTTCCGTAACGGCCGTGCGGCCCGTTATGTGGTTTGTATGGATTATACCGCAAGCCTCATGCGGCGTGTTTCAGACGGCCGAACCGATTGGACAACGGCCTTGCCCGAGGCAGGCTTTGCCAACGGTCAAACCAGGCCGTCTGAAAACCGTTTCGCGGCACTACCACCAGCCCTGTTACGTGCCGCCCGCGCTCGGATTTTGCTTTTCGCGCGCCTGCCGGCGGAAATGCCACGGTGCTTGGGCGTTTTTGCCGCGCCACAGCCCTGCTGCCTGCTGCCGCGCTCCTGCTTCGGCATAGGCATAAGCGGCATAATCGGTTTTGTTCTGCCGGCGCTTGGCAATCGATACATAATGCCACGCATGACCCTGTTGGATTTGGCTCAGGTTCACATCTCTGCCGTTTATGCCCACCTTAGCCACTTCGCGCTGGTAGCGGTCGGTTTCAAACACTTCCACATCAACGGTTTTTGCCAAAACTGCGGCACTCAATGCCTGCCGTGCCGCCTGCCCGTGCGCCTGCTGCAATTCGGGCGCATCGATATAGGCCAGGCGGATTTTATGTTTGGCACCGTTATTGTCGGTAACGCGCAGCGTATCGCCATCGGCAACGGCGGTTACGCGCCCCGTGTATTGCCTGACGGTACGCGCCTGCGGCCAAACCCGGCTGTCTTGCGCTTTTTCGCCCTGATCCGGCAGCGGCACCCAAACATCTGCCTGCGCGGCCGCAGCCGGAGGCAACAACGCCAAAAATATTGTTAAGACAATGTTTTTCATGAGTTTTTACCGTTAATCACAAGCAGCGCGGCGGATGAGTTCTTCAACCAGCGCAGGCACGCCGTCTTTGGCTTTTTGCGCAATTATTTCCACCGCCCTGCCCGCCTGCTGCGGCTTGGGATCAATCAAAAAACACTCGGCCTGCGGCGGGGCGAAGTGCAGCAGTGAAGCGGCGGGGTAAACCTGAAGGG
Organism: Neisseria sp. 19428wB4_WF04; assembly: GCF_015235335.1. NCBI lineage: Bacteria > Pseudomonadati > Pseudomonadota > Betaproteobacteria > Neisseriales > Neisseriaceae > Neisseria > Neisseria sp. 19428wB4_WF04. The sequence continues at coordinate 10,757 of NZ_JADGLG010000027.1, read as the reverse complement.
AAGTGCCCACCACCATCACAATGTCGGCATCGCGCATTTCTGCCACGGCCTGCCCGAACAGCGGCACTTCCTCGCCGAACCACACGATATGCGGCCTGAGCGGGCGGCCTTTGCTGTCGGTGTGTCTGCCGTCCAAATCACCCGTCCAAGCTAAAATTTCGCGCTCATCGGCACAACTGCGCGCTTTGTCCAGCTCGCCGTGCAGGTGAAGCACATGGCGGCTGCCTGCGCGCTCGTGCAGGTTGTCGACATTTTGGGTGATAATCTGCACGCGGTAATGCGCCTCCAGCCGCACCAGTGCCTGATGGGCAGCGTTCGGCTGCGCTTCGTTGGCCTGCCTGCGGCGCATATTGTAGAAATCGTACACCAACTGCGGGTTGCGCGAAAAAGCCTCGGGCGTGCACACATCGGTTATTTTGTACCCCGCCCACAAGCCGCCTTCATCGCGAAACGTGTTCAAGCCGCTGTCGGCGCTGATGCCCGCGCCGGTCAGCACCACGCATTTTTTCATCGTTCCCTCCTTAATAAATAGCCATAGCGGATTGGCACATTTTCGTTACCACGCAGCAAGTGCAGACAATGCAGATTATATCCGGCCGGTTATGCTGCTGCTTGGGCGGCTGAGAAAACCGTTCTCTCCGGGCGGAAACACCGCCGAAACGGAGCAGCGGTGCTATCCTGCGCAGGGCAGCGGCAAAACGCGCGCCGGCGCTGCTCTTGCTGCCAAAACAGCAGGCCGTCTGAAAAAATCTTTTCAGACGGCCTGCCCCGCTGCCCGGTTTATTTGCCTTGCGCTTTCGCTTTTTCTACTTTCAACAGCTTCACATCAAACACCAAAGTGGCATTCGGGCCGATTTTGTCGCTCACGGCATTTTCACCGTAGGCCAGTGCGGCGGGGATAAACAGGGTGTATTCGCCGCCTTCTTTCATTAACTGTATGCCTTCCGTCCAGCCTTTAATCACTTGGTTGAGCGGGAAAGTGGCGGTGCCGCCGTGTTGTTTGCTGCTGTCGAACACCGTGCCGTCAATCAAGCGGCCTTCGTATTCGACCGTTACCACATCGGCAGCTTTGGGCTGCGCGCCCGTGCCCTCGGTTTTCACTTGGTATTGCAGACCGGAGGCGGTGGTTTTCACGCCTTCTTTGGCGCCGTTTTCTTTCAGAAATGCCTGCCCCTTTTCAAGATTGGCTTTGGCATCTTCCACCACTTTGGCATGCGCTTTCTGCTGCTGCTCGGCCATAAACGCCATCAGCACTTCCTGTGCCTGCTGGTCGTTCAGCTTGGGCTCTTTGCCTTCGAGCAAGGTTTGCACGGCTTCGTTAAGCACTTTCAAATCCACTTCGGTGCCCTGGTCTTTCATGCGTTTCAGGGTGGTGCCGATGTCCATACCCAAAGCATAGCTGGCGCGCTGCACGGGGCTGCCGAAACCGTCTGCGGCGGCGGCAGAGGCGGGTTTTTCGCCGGATGCGGCAGCAGCGTTGCCTTCCTGTTTGCAGGCGGCCAGTGCCAGTGCGGCGGTTGCGGCCAATACGGCGGTTTTCAAGGTTTTGTTCATTATGTTCGTCCTGAGTAACATATTAACGGGAGCGTGAATTATAGCGGAGTTTGGGTAGATTGGAATGAAGGCCGTCTGAAAAACCACTGGTTTCAAACGGCTTTGTGTTAAAAAACGCAGGCCGTTTTCTTCTCTTTTCAGACGGCCTGCTATAAAATTCAAGGCCTTTTTGATGCAGGCATTCAAACCATGCGCGAATCCAACCGCCGTGCGGCACCCATGCTGGTTGCGGGCTGCGTGATTTTCGGCCTCGGCAGCCTGATTGTGAAAATCGTGCCGGTGGGCGCGTATGCCGTTGCCTTTTGGCGTTTGGCGGTGGCGGCGGTGATTTTTTGGGCGTTGTTGCGTTTTTTCGGGCAGAAACTGCCGAAAAGCCGGCAGGCGTTGCGTTACGCCCTGCTTTCGGGCACGTTTCTCGGCTTCGACCTGGCTTTGTGGCACGAAAGCATTTATGCGGTCGGCCCCGGCATTTCCACTCTGCTCAACAGCCTGCAAATCTTTTTTCTTACGGCCATCGGTTTTTTCTTTTTCGGCGAACGTTTGGGCAAAATGCAATTGCTCAGCCTGATAATGGCGGTGGCGGGCGTGGCACTGATTGCCGGCCCCGAATTCGGCCGCAATCAAAGCGCAGGCTGGGGATTGGTAAGCGGGATTGTGTCGGGCGCGATGCTGGCGTTGTCGATGGTAATGGTGCGCAAAACCCATCAGGCCGAAGCCACGCCGCTGTTTCCGATGATGATGCTGGTCAGCCTCGGCGGCATGGCCGCGCTGGTGCTGCCTATGCTGCTGCTCGATGCCGGCAACCTCTACCCCGCTACCCCGCGCGATATCGGCCTGATTGTGATTTACGGCGCAGTGATGCAGTGCTTCGCCTGGGGGCTGGTTGCCTATGCGGTTGGGCTGCTCCCGTTGTCGCTGACCGGCCTGTTGCTGCTGAGCGAGCCCGCAGCAGCGCTGCTTATCGACTATTTCTGGCTCGACAAGCCCATCAACGGCCTGCAATGGGGCGGCGCGGCCTTAACGCTGGCGGCGGTTTACCTAGGGTCTGTTGACAATTGACCAACGCAGCGGCTTTTTGAGGCAAAAACCGCATATGCAAGGCAAAAAGCGCAGCAAGGTTGGGCACCTTGCGAGCATTTTTAACGCCGCAGACGCGCGATTTTGACCAAAAATACCGCCGTTGCGTCATGTCAACAGACCCTAAGTTCGCAGCAGAGAAACCGCCATGCGTAAGGGCGGTGTATCGTGTAAAATAGCCGCATCTGCAATCTTTACCGCGCCGTTTCCGCCATGAACCTGTTTGCCGACACCCTTTCCGCCGCGCCCGACCGCTGCATGGCTTTCAAAGCCGTGGGTAAAGGCGGTGCACCCGTTGGATTGACGTACCGCAAAGAGCCGGTGCTCGGGCAAAACAATGGCCGGCGTTTTTTCAGCGGTGATGAAACCGATGAATTGACCGCTGATTCTGCAAATTTCACCGTGTGCGGCATAAGCAGCAGCACCCGCAGCCGCCCTGCCGTTGCCGAACGGCCCGCCTAACCCGCCGGCACAGCATGGAAAACCGGCCGAAACGGCAAATTCCACCCCGCCGCCGATTGGCGGCCGCAAGATTGATTTTCAAACGGCCCAATCCATTTTTTACCGTTTCACCACTTAAACTACAGAAAACCTATGAACACCATCCAACCCGACCACAACGGCACCAACCTGCGCATCGGCATCGTGCAGGCACGTTTCAGCAACGAAATCGGCAGCGCCATGCTCAAAGTGTGCACCGGCAAACTCATCCAGCTCGGCGTTCACACTGACGACATCACCGTTGCCACCGTTCCCGGCGCGCTCGAAGTGCCGCTGGTGCTGCAAAACATGGCCGCCTCCCGGCAATATGATGCCCTGATTGCCATCGGTGCCGTTATCCGCGGCGAAACCTACCATTTCGAGCTGGTGGCCAACGAATCCGGTGCCGGCATTACCCGCGTGGGGTTGGACTACAACATCCCCATCGCCAATGCCATTCTCACCACCGAAAACGATGCGCAGGCGCAGGCGCGCATCGAAGAGAAAGCCGCCGATGCAGCCGTGGTAGCCGTAGAATGCGCCAATCTCACCAACCTGCTGCTGCAAGATCAGTTTGAAGATGAAGTCTGACAGGGTTCAGACGGCCCAAACGGCACATTTTTTAATATAGCGGTTGACACACATATTTATCGCATTGGGCAAGCCCGCAGACCGTGCAGCCGCCGCTGAACCGGCTCCATTGCCGTTTCAGCGGCCGTAAAACTAAAACCGTTTTTTGAACCGAAGCACAACAACGCAACAGCAGAAACCAAGCCGCTTCACCAAACCGGCTCAGGCCGTCTGAAACCTGATGCCGTCTGAAACTCTGCCGCACAACCGAGGAAACACCATGAAAACACCCCGCCGCCGCGCCCGTGAATTTACCGTACAGGCACTTTACCAATCGGCACTCAACCACACCTCTGCCTCCGAAACCGCCCAAAACATCAACGAAAGCAGCGGCTTCAAAAAAGCCGACAGCGAATTGTTTACCGCCCTCTTTTTCGGCACCCACGCCAACCGGCAAGAATATATGCAGCAAATCCGCCCCCTGCTCGACCGTGATGAAAACGATCTCAGCCCCATCGAGCGCGCCGTATTGCTGATGGCCTGCCACGAGCTTGCCGCCATGCCCGAAACGCCCTATCCTGTGATTATCAACGAAGCCATCGAAGTAACCAAAACCTTCGGCGGCACAGACGGTCATAAGTTTGTGAACGGCATACTCGACAAACTCGCCGCCCGGCTGCGTCCGAACGATCCCAAACGCGGCTGAACAAGACCCGGCAGCAGGCATGCTGCAACATTGCCGTTATTTAAGCGGCTGCATTTGCAGCAAAACAAACCGCAAACACAACACAGCGAATCCGCGCTGCCGGCAAGCCAAACCGACACTACAGAGCCGACCCGGTTGCCGCTTGGGCGGGCGATCCGCAAATCGTTCCCTTTGCACTCGAGCACGGCAACGATAGGCCAAACCATACCGGCCTGCATATGGCGGATTAACCAAACTTCCGCTACAGCGTTGCTGTGCCTTACCATACTGATTGTACTGCCTGCGGCCTGCGGCCTTAATCCGCCATACTCGGGCTTGCCCGGGCATGGACGGAACACCGACCCCGAAACACACTTGAGGCCGTCTGAAAAGTTTTCAGACGGCCTCGATATTGGAAAAAACCGGATTCTCTGCATTTTCTTCACCAAACAGTTTTTGTTTTGGCTGAAAACGATGGCTGCACCATTTCGGGTATACAAAAACTGTGCGGCGTTACCGCGTCTTACAGCATTCTTAACAACGCTTGGCCATACCCAAACCCTGTTCGGGCAAACGGAAAGTGTAACAACGCCGAGGTTTTCTATATTTGAGGCCGTCTGAAAAATTTTCAGACGGCCTCAAGGTTGGGCAAGCTCGGGTTGTTTACACTTGCTGCACCCAACAGCTTTTGCTTTTGCCGAAAACGATGGATCCGTAATTTCGGTATGCGCACAACTGCGCGGAGCTCCGCTCCTTACGGCATTCCCGGCCACGTTTCCAAACCGGTGTCCGGGTTAAAACGAAAAGTGTAAACACCGGAATTTTCTACATTTCAGGCCGTCTGAAAACTTTCAGACGGCCTGAAAGTTTGGGCAAACGGTTTATTGTAAAACCACTTTCACGGTATCTGCCACGTTCTCTGCGGTGAAGCCGAATTGTTGGAACAACTGCTCTGCGGGAGCGGATTCGCCGAAACGGTCAAGGCCGACCACCGCGCCGTCCAAGCCCACATACCGGTACCAGCCGCCGGTTGCGCCCGCTTCCACGGCGATGCGCGGCAGCCCCAACGGCAACACGCTGTTGCGGTAGGCTTCGTCTTGACGCTCAAACACATTGGTCGAGGGCATGGACACCACATTCACCAACACGCCCTGCCCGGCCAGCAGGGTTTGCGCCTCTAAGGCCAGCCCCACTTCGGAGCCTGTTGCGATAACCACTGCCCGCGCCGCGCCCCCTTCGGCTTCGCTGACCACGTAGCCGCCGCGCTTGATGTTATCCAACTGCACCGGGCTGCGCGGGATAAACGGCAGGTTTTGACGGCTGAAAATCAGGCTGCTGGGGCGCTCTGCTGCTTTAACGGCCTCAACCCACGCCACCAGGCTTTCGGCAGTGTCGCAGGGGCGCCATACGTCCATATTGGGAATCAGGCGCAGGGTGGCGGTTTGCTCTACCGGCTGGTGGGTGGGGCCGTCTTCGCCCAAGCCGATGGAATCGTGGGTAAACACAAACACGGGGTTGATTTTCATCAGCGCAGCCATGCGCAGAGCGTTGCGGGCGTATTCGCTGAACATCAGAAAAGTAGCGCCGAAAGGTTTTACGCCGCCGTGCAGCACCATGCCGTTGATGATGGCGGCCATGCCGAATTCGCGCACACCGTAGTGGATATAGTTGCCGCCGTTTTCGCGCGTAACCGATACGCTGCCCGGCCAGTCTGTGAGGTTGGACGGAGTGAGGTCCGCCGAGCCTCCCACCAGTTCGGGCAACACTTCGGCCAGAATTTCAATGCTGTTTTGGCTGGCTTTGCGGGTGGCGATTTTCTCGGCTTTGTCGCACACTTCTTTCAAAGCCGTCTGAACATAAGCATCGAAGCCGGCGGGCAGTTCGCGGTTCATGCGGCGCACAAATTCGGCGGCTTTTTCGGGAAACGCGGCCTGATATTCGGCAAACAGCGCGTTCCAACCGTTTTCCAGCGCCGCACCTTTTTCTTTGGCACTCCAGCCTTCATACACTTCCTGCGGGATTTCAAACGCGCCGTAATGCCAGCCCAAATGGCGGCGGGTGGCCTCGATTTCTTCTGCTCCCAACGGTGCGCCGTGGGTTTTGTGGCTGCCCTCTTTGGTGGCCGCGCCTTTGCCGATAAGGGTTTTGCAGCAGATGATGGAGGGTTTGCCGGTTTCGGCTTTGGCCTGCGCGATGGCGGCTTCGAGGGCGGCGGTATCGTGGCCGTTCACATCCGGCACCACGTGCCAGCCGTAACTTTCGAAACGTTGCGCAATGTTTTCGGTAAACCAGCCGTCCACTTTTCCGTCTATGGAAATATTATTATCGTCATATAAAACAATCAATTTGCCCAGCCCCAGCGTACCGGCCAGCGAGCAGGCCTCGTGTGACACGCCCTCCATCAGGCAGCCGTCGCCCGCAAACACATAAGTGTGGTGGTCGACAATATCCAAGCCTTCACGGTTGAACTCGGCCGCCAGAATTTTTTCGGCCAGCGCCATGCCCACGGCGTTGGCAATGCCCTGACCCAGCGGGCCGGTGGTGGTTTCCACGCCTTCGGTGTAGCCGTATTCGGGGTGGCCGGGGGTGTTGCTGTGCAGTTGGCGGAAGTTTTTCAAATCATCGATCGAAACCTGGTAGCCCGTGAGGTGCAGCAGGCTGTAGAGCAGCATCGAGGCGTGGCCGTTGGATAAAACAAAACGGTCGCGGTTGTAAAATTTAGGGTTGGCGGGATTGTGGTTTAAAAATTTCGTCCACAACACTTCGGCCATTTCGGCCATGCCCATCGGCGCGCCGGGGTGGCCGGAATTGGCTCTCTGTACTGCATCGGCAGATAAGAAACGGATGGCGTTTGCCAGTTGTGAAGCCATTTGGATACCTTCTCTGATAGGGGTGTAGAAACGTTTTCGATTATCGCCTGATTCGCGGGGGCTTTCAAGATTGGAAAACCTGCTTATGCCGCCGTACCCACACTCAAGAAAACCGTTTTGCAGGCCGCTGAAAGCAATAACACAACCGGTTGTGCCGGCTGTATTGCCGTGTGTCGGAATGTGCGGATTTGCTGTGCGGCGGCCTATTTATCTCCACGCTGCTTAAGCCACGCTGAATTCAGCCTGCACGATTCCGCCCAAATCCAACACCGCCCGGTCGCCGGAATGCAGTTCGCCCACCCCGGCGGGGGTGCCGGTGAACACCAAATCACCCGCTTTAAGGCCGTAAGTGGTAGCCAACTCCTGCAAAACCGCCGCAATCGGGTAAACCATCAATGCGGTCTGCCCCTGCTGGCGCAGCCCGCCGTTTATGGTTAAGGTGAAAGTACAGTCTTGCGGGTCGGCCAGACTGCCTGCTGCCGTAAAATCCGACACACACGCGGCGCCGCGGAAGCCTTTGGCCTTTGTCCACGGCAGCCCTTTTTCTTTCAGACGGCTTTGGATGTCGCGGGCGGTTAAATCCAGGCCGACACCGTAGCCTGCCACAATATTTTCAATATCACTTTCAAGGCCGTCTGAATCTTTTCCGACCAGCAAAACCAACTCGCATTCATAATGCACAGAAGTGCTGTATGCGGGCAGCCTGATGATACCGCCGCTGCGCAGAATGCTGTTGTTCGGCTTCATAAACACCACCGGCTCTGCTGGTGCCTCATTTTTCAGTTCGGCAATATGAGCTGCATAATTGCGGCCGATGCAATAGATATTGTTCACACGCACAGCTCGGTCTTCCAAATAAATCTGCGTCATAACGTTTCCTTTTTTTGTTCGGACGGCCAAATACGATTATAGGCCGCCGCACGGTTTGCTGCACCTGGGCCGGCGTATAACGAAACTCCGTCAACCAAGCAAAGCCGCTTCTTCGGATTCTTTTCAGACGGCCCGGTGATGCGCCCGCCATAGAGCAGAAAACGCAACCCCGAACCCTTATCCGGCTTTTACCTGCCTGAGCCGCCGCCCCGTTTTACCTGCAGGCGCGGCCATTCCCTTTATTTCCATTACGGCCTTACCTGGCTCCGGCTCAAAAACAGCCTTATTAAACCGATAAAGCAGCAACAGAATCCGTCCATATCGTTTTGCACTGTCTGCAACATGCTGCCTTATGCCATACCGAAAATGAAGAAATTGTCGGGGTTGGCGGTATAGAATGCGGTGCAGGTTATTAAGCCCTTCACTCGGCAACTGAGTTAAATCGGCTTTACGTTTCTAAGACATGCCCCTTGACATACCCCTTTACATAGGGCGAAAAAGGGGGTTCGCTATAGAGGCCGTCTGAAAGATTTTGCAGCGTTCAAACGGCCTGATATGATTGCCCCACTATTGAAAAGATATTTGCCATGAAGCTGACCGACACCCACTGCCACCTTGCCGACCCTGCCCTGCTCGGCAGCCTGCCGCAGGTTTTCGCCGCTGCCCGCGCGGCAGGCGTTTGCCGTTTTATCGTGCCGGCCACGCAGCGCAGCGATTTTGCCGATGTGGCGGCGTTATCGGCCTTACCGTCAGTGCATATCGCGCTGGGCATTCACCCGTGGTTTGCCGGCGCGGCCATAGAGCGTGATTTTGCAGAACTGGAGCAGCAATTGCTCAAACACCCGAAAGCATTGGTAGGGGAAATCGGTTTGGATTACGGCAGGGCGCAAACGCAGGCGCAGCGGCAACGGCAGATTGTGGTGTTCGAGCATCAGCTTGTGTTGGCACAACGGCTGCACCGCCCGGTGATTATTCACAATCTGAAAGCAGCGGCTGCAATCATGCAGTCGGTGAAAAACTGCCGTTTCACGCAAGGCGGCATTGTTCATGCCTTTTCCGGCAGTTTGGAAGAGGCACGGGCATTTATGGATTGCGGGTTTAAAATCGGCATTGGTTCACTGCTGCTCAACCCTGCCGCGCGCAAAGCCCGCAGTGCGGCCGCCGAATTGCCGGCAGAAAATATTGTATTGGAAACAGACAGCCCGTTTATGCTGAAAAACGCCGTTAATACACCGGCCAACGTGCAGAAAATCGCTGCAGCCGCCGCACAACTGCGGGGTATCAAACCCGAAGACCTGGCCGCACAAACCGAGAGGAATGTGAATGCCCTACTGGCCGATATTAACAGGCTGTAAGCATGTCCTTGCCTAGTGTTTGGGCTCTTGAATTCGAATTCAAAGTGCAGCTTTCTGCAGCAAAAAACCGCACCTAATATCACCCTCCAAACTTCCCCGCTATTATATTGCCCAAAAATTCCAACGGTAAGTGGAATTTCCGTAGAAGAAATGCAATCCCTTTGAACACAAAAGTTTAACAACAATGTAGATAAAAAATTGGGGCTAACGTAGATTAGTAGTCATGACAGGATGCTAAAATGAAGATAACAAACTGTAAATTAAGAAAAAAGTACAGAAGACACTACTCGGATATTTTGTGCCGGAAGTTACCGCCCGTTCGGCTGCCGATGTCTTGGGTATCCGGCCCAACACCGCCATACTCTTTTACCGCAAAATCCGCCTCGTCATCAGCCATCATTCGGCCTTGGAGGCATCAGGTTTTTGAAGGTTCCGTAGTCAGATGAGCTGCTCCGGCGGTAAGCGCAAAGGAAAACGCGGCACAGGAGCCGCAGGCAAAGTGGTGGTTTTCGGTATCCTCAAACATGGCGGCAAGGTTTATACCGTGGTCGTGGATAACGCCAAAAAAGAGAGTTTGCTGCCTGTTATTACGAAGAAAATCATGCCGGACAGTGTGGTGTATACCGACAGTTTAAGCAGCGATGATGTCCCGGATGTCGGCGGTTTTCACCACCATAGGATTAACCACAGCAAGACATTTGCCCAGAGGCAAAACCACATCAACGGCATTGGGAATTTTTGGAATCAGGCCAAGCGTGTGCTGCGCAAATACAACGGAATCGACCGGAAGTCTTTTTCCCTATTCTTGAAAGAATGCGGGTTTCGTTTTAACTTTGGCACACCAAGTGAGCAGTTGAAAATCTTGCGGGATTGGTGTGGTATTTAGGGCTAAGCTACTTCAGCCCCTAATAAAAAGTCTGTTTCGGTACACCGTTAAATTTAACCAAGCGGTTTTTGGCATAACCCCAAAACAATTCGATGCCGTTAATGTGTTGCGCACCCCGGGCGAACTCGTCTGCACCATGATGTACCCTGAAGTGCTTTTCACAGCCCATATCGACCAAGCCGTGATAGCCGCGCCAGCCGTCAGTATTGATGACAATTTCAACAGCAACCCGCCCTCGAATAACCTGTTGCAGTGTAGTAGCTTTCGAAGTATCCGGCACGATTTCGGTATAGACTTTGTCGTCCCGTTTTAAGATGCCGAAAACAATGGTTTTGCCTCCCTCTCCCCCGCCCGCCCTCGGATGCGTTTGGAGCCGAAGTAGGATTCGTCCAGTTCGACCACACCGGCAG
>NZ_JADGLG010000026.1:0-34288 GCF_015235335.1 Neisseria sp. 19428wB4_WF04 | reverse complement strand
CAAGCAAAACGCCATTTACGCAAGTTTAACGGCATTTCCAAAGAGCATTTTGAACTGTATTTGAAAGAGTGTGAATGGCGTTTTAACAACAGTGAGATAAAATTTCAAATTTCTATTTTAAAACAATTAGTAAAGCAGGATTTGTTCTAGTTATCTAGGACAGCCCCTTTCTAAATGCGGGCTGTTGTGGAAGCTAAGTAATCGCAGAGATGAAAATAATAGGCGGCAGTGTTTTTGTTTACACCAACCGGCTCGGCAACTGCTCGTGCTGTAACGCCTGCTGCAAACAGCTTGACTGACGGGTTTGTTTGGTCTGTAGTGGCTTAAACGGCTTTTTCTCATGGGGATTATTCTAAACTGAATTCGAATTTTCTTGGTTATTTAGGATAGCTCCTAAAGATATATCAAGCGAGAGGTTTAGGCATCAAAATTCATTTTAAAAGATTTTTCCCCAGAATCTTCAACAGCACTTATACAAATCATCATGCCTTATACTTGAAACAGAATCCTGTTTCTTCCAAATACAGGTAAAACCTATGCTTCGGTAAATTAAATCGCGCCAAGCAATGCTCGACATAGCCCCGAAAAGATTCGGTTCTGTTGATATACTGTGTATTGCGGGCAAACTCATTATCGCCACGGTGCACTCTTAAAATATTTTGCAAAGCCATATCCGCGCTTGGCACCGAAAAACTCTATGACACCGCCCAAAAATGTCTGCCGGCAATGTTCATGAACCAAGTGCTGATGCAATTCCAAGTACAGGCTGTTGATGCTTCTAATATTGATTTCTACCGGCTTGGCTGTGTCTGAATTGGTCAGATCCGAACCAAAAGTTTATCAATATTTTTAATATTTGGTGATATTGCTTTCTAAGCTCCATGATTAAATCCGTTAACATTCAATACACCATAACTTTTTTAATAATCCGCATATTGTAGAAAATCCCAGCGTTTTTTTATACTTTTCGTTTTTCGCTTGAAGACCCATTTTGGGATTTTTGAGGAGTACCAAGAATGTCGAAAAACATAACAAAGCCATGTCATTCTTGAGAATACTTACATTTCAGTAAAAAATAAAACTGTTTAGCATAAAAAGTGCTAAACCATCCAATCTTTCCAACATATAGCAACACTGCCATGCCCACCCTGCTTTCGGATAATCGGCTGTAAGGTAAGCGTTTCGGTATCCGAACGGCTGCAGTATAAGCCCTACCGTTTCACTTTAACAGTCTAGAGATTGGGTTTTCCCTCTCCCACTAATCCCGTTTGCTTTTTCTACTGCCATCAAAATGCTTTCGTCTGCTTCGATTTCATCATCAAACATTCCCAAATATGGGATGTTTTGATAAATCAACAAACGTAAACGGTAAAAGCAGTAAACAGTATCTCTATGAAACCTGTTAATTCTGTTGCTGCTCTAGCGGTTAGGCCGACAACAAACAATTCAACCGGCTTGTGTTGCTTATGCCGAATTAAACGGCTTTCTTCATAAGGGTTGTTTTAAATGTTTGTGAATAACCCCGGTTATCTAGAACAGCCCCCTAAATAAAAACAACCATAGCAAATCCACTTTAGCACCTTAGCTCAAAGAGAACGGTTTTGCAAGTCACCAAAGCGGCAGCAGAATCGGTTCTATACTGTCTGCTGCTTTGCGTCGAAAATAAAGTGGGGCCGCTATATTTAAAAGAGGCCGTCTGAAAATTTTTCAGACGGCCTTTGATTCAATTGCGGCGGTTTTATTGGCGTTGGGCGTCCACGGCGGTCAGCGCAATCATATTGACAATACGGCGCACGGTGGAAATCGGTGTAACGATATTTACCGGTTTGTTCATGCCCATCAGAATCGGGCCGACTGTGATGCCGTTGGTGGCACTCACGCGCAGCAGGTTGTAGCTGATGTTGGCCGCTTCCACGTTAGGCATCACCAGCAGGTTGGCCGAGCCGGTGAGTGTGGTTTCCGGGAAGATGCTCTTGCGCATTTCTTCATCCATTGCCACATCGGCCTGCATTTCACCGTCTATTTCCAATTCGGGATCGGCTTGGCGGACCAGCTCAAGTGCACGCTGCATTTTAACGGCATCTTTATCGTGGCGGGAACCGTAATTGGAATTGGAAACCAGTGCGACTTTGGGCTTGATGCCGAAGCGTTTCATTTCGTTGGCGCACATCAAAGTGCCTTTGGCCAGTTGCTCTGCATCGGGGTCTTCGTTGATGTAGGTGTCGGTGATGAAGAAGTTGCCTTTGTTGGAAATCAGCGCGTTCATGGCACAAGCGTGCTTTTCGGGGTTGTTGTAGCCGATCACTTCTTCAAAAATACCGAAGTGGTCGTAAAAACGGCCCATGGTGCCGCAAAGCATCCCGTCTGCGTGGCCGAGACGGACCATCAATGCGCCGATAAGGGTGCTGTTGGCGCGCATACGGCGGCGTGCCATTTCTTCGGTAACACCCCGGCGTTTGCGCAGTTGGTAGTATTCTTTCCAGCTTTCTTCGAAATACGGGTTTTCAATGATATCTACAAGCTCGAAATCTTTGCCCGGCTGAATCGTCAAGCCTTGCGACTGGATGCGCTCTTCAATGGTTTGACGGTGCCCCACCAAAATCGGAAACGCCAGTTTCTGCGATACAACCTGCTGGGCTGCGTGCAGAATGCGTTCGTCTTCGCCTTCGGTAAGCACTATGCGCTTGATTTGTTTGCGCGCCTGGTTAAACACCGGGCGCATAAACAGGCTGGTTTTATATACAAACTGGGTGAGTTTCTCGATATAGGCTTCCATATCGGAAATCGGGCGGGTAGCCACACCGGAATCCATTGCGGCCTGTGCCACGGCCGGAGCGATTTTGGCAATCAGGCGCGGGTCGAAAGGTTTGGGTATCAGGTATTCCGGGCCGAAGGTCAGATCGGCATCGCCGTAGGCACCGGCCACTTCAGCACTGGATTCGGCCATGGCCAAATCGGCAATGGCGTGCACGCAGGCGAGCTTCATTTCTTCATTGATGGCGGTAGTGCCCACATCAAGCGCGCCACGGAAAATGAAGGGAAAACACAATACGTTGTTGACTTGGTTGGGGAAGTCGGAACGGCCGGTGCCGATAATCACATCGGGGCGGGCTTCTCTGGCTTCAGGCGGCCAAATCTCGGGGGTGGGGTTGGCCAGCGCAAACACGATGGGGTTTTCGTTCATGGTTTTGAGCATATCGGCACTCAAAACATTGGGGCCGGAGAGGCCGAGAAAAATGTCTTTACCCTGCACCGCATCGGCAAGCACGCGCTGACCGTTGTCTTGAACGGCATAACGGATTTTGCTTTCATCCATGCGGCTGCGGTCTTCGCGGGTGGCAAAAATCACGCCTTTTGAATCGCACACGGTGATGTTTTCACGTTTCATACCGAGTGCCGCCAGCAAATCCAGGCAGGCAATCGCGGCCGCACCCGCGCCGGAACACACTAAGGAAACTTCTTCAATTTTTTTGCCGGTAATGCGCAGGGCGTTCAACACGGCGGCGGCGGTAATGATGGCGGTACCGTGCTGGTCATCGTGAAACACGGGGATATTGCAGCGTTCGCGCAGTTTTTTCTCAACATGGAAACACTCGGGGGCCTTGATGTCTTCGAGATTGATGCCGCCGAAAGTCGGCTCCAGCGAAGCGATAATGTCAACCAGTTTGTCCGGGTCGGTTTCGTTTACTTCGATGTCGAACACATCGATACCGGCGAATTTTTTAAACAATACACCCTTGCCTTCCATCACGGGCTTGCCGGCCAGCGCGCCGATGTTGCCCAAGCCCAAAACGGCAGTGCCGTTGGAAATCACGGCCACGAGATTGCCCCGGGCGGTGTATTTGTAGGAAGCGAGCGGGTCGTTGTAGATTTCCATACAGGGCGCGGCCACGCCCGGAGAGTAGGCAAGCGACAAATCATATTGGGTGGCCAGCGGCTTGGTGGGGGCAACTTGGATTTTGCCCGGATTGGGGTATTCGTGAAAATGAAGGGCGGCTTCTTTGATTAATTCGTCCATAATATATCCTGACTGGGCTGGGGAGGCCGTCTGAAAACCCGGGGTGCGCTACGGCTTTCAGACGGCCTGTTGTTTGAAAGCATAATATTATCATGCCGGCCGGTGCTGCGCACCGTAGAAGCATGCACAATCGGTATTCAGCCTGCCTTCACGGCCGCGCAGCGGCACTCAGGCCTCCAAGGCTTCCTTAACGGCACGGTAGGCCTGGTCGATGGCGCCGTGCACATACGGCATCCAGGCAGAATCGGAGCCGCCGATGAAGATGTTGCCGATTTTTTGCTGCATGGTTTCGGTGGCTTTTTCGGCCGCCCGGTCTGAATCGTAAAGCTCTGCCTGCTCATAGCTGTAGCCGTGCGCCCAGCGGTTGAGGGTAACGCCGGCCAGCACTTCATCGAGATTCTCGCCTGCGGCGGTATAAATGCTGCGCAATTGGTCGAGCATTTCTTTTTCGAGTGCTTCATAATTTTTTCCGGCCAAGCGGCGGCGGCCGTGGCGATACATTTCCCTTGCGTTTTTGCCGTTAAAGCCGGTGGCAATCTGCACCATATGGATAACGGCCGGTTCGTTTGCGGTTTGCGGGGCACTATAGCCGCCCATGCTGACGGGGTCGTCCAGATTCACCAGGCAATAGGGCGCATCGGGCGCATAGAGCGAATATACGCCGAGCTTTTGGAATGCGTGTGAATTTTTTACCGCCACTTTGCCGTAGATCATCGGCACTTTCACATTGGTTTTGGCGGCTGTTTTTTGGGCTTCGGGCATTTGCGGGATAATGCGGGCGGCCAGTGCGCTGTGGCCGGCAAAAACGGCCCGGGCGGCCTGTATCTGTTTGAGAACACCGCCTTTGGGCATATAGGCTGCGGCCACGCCTTCACTGTTGTTTTCCAGCCGCAGCACGGTGCTGTTGAGCCGGATTCTGACGTTGTTTGCAGGCACATCGAGCCGGCTGTAGTCGAATTTGGCCAACACAATATCTTCCATCGTGTTGCCGGGGGCAATGCCGGGAATCAGTTTGCGCACCAATATGCGGGCGATGGAAGCGTTACCGTCGGGAAAATGATAAATATAGGGCTCTTCTTCGCCCTCTTCGGCTTCGAGCCCCAGATTCTGTACCCCGGGATAGCCGGCCTCCAGGGCTTCCTGCACCGAAACGGCATTGATAGCGTGCCCCCAATATTCGGAGCTGAGGTTTTTCAGATATTTCAATGCGTTTTCGGGCAGTTTGACATCATTTTTCAGAAAATCGTAATAGCTGGTTTCAGCGGCGGCCTCTGCCCTTTTGCGTTTGCTGCGGCCTTTGAAATAGTCGGCAGGGTTGGTGTAGAGCTGGATGAGTGCCGCTTTGTCGGCCTCTGCCAGCGGAAACCGGGCAATGATCTCTGCCGCACTTTCTTCACCTGCCTGCGGCAGCCCGACCACTACCGCATCTCGGCCGAAAGAGGCTTGGTTGAAAAACACCCCCTCTTTCAGCCCGCGCTTTTTCTGATAGAGATCTTGGTGGAAATAGGTTTCGAATTTGGTGTAGTCGATACCCAAATCTTTGAGCAATGCCAGCGATTCTTCGGAATATTCCGATTTGGGCGAATCGATGGATTCACTGCCCGCATAAGAAATCAAGAGGCGGCCGCCAACGGTAAATTCGTTGCGTTGGGCATGGCCGCCGAAATCATCGTGGTTGTCGATAATCAGAATTTTGGCTTCGGGGCGCTGTTTCTGATAAAGATAGGCGGCGGCCAGCCCGCTGATGCCGGCCCCCACCACCACCAAATCGTAGTATTCCTCAGCTTTGCCCGGCAGGGTGTAGGTTTTGCCCTGCAGCGCAATGCTGTGGGCAGCGGCCTGAACGCCTTCAGAATCGCCGCGCAGGCCGGTCAGGGCGGGCGGATAATAGGCGGCATTCACCACGCGGTTTGTTATTGACGCAGATTCGGGAGAAAGAATGCGGTAGATTCTTTCACAGCCGCCGAGCATCAGGGCGGAAGTAACGGCAGCGGAGCCGCCGATAAATCTGCGGCGGGAAATTTTGTGTTTCATAAAAAACCTTGCTTGATTGTGTGCAGAAAAAACGGCCGAGGCCGTCTGAACAGCAGGTGGCTGTTTACTTTTCAGACGGCCTGAGCGGCAGGATTCGATTACCGGGCGGCGCAATTTTAGCAAAGCCCGAGCAGGCTGTGAACAATTTGCCAATCCATGCCGCATGGGTTAAACAAATGATACAGATTGAAAATTTGACATATCTGCAACCGGATTGCAGCGAATCTGATGTTGTGCAGATTGCTGCCGCACGGTTGGCGTGATGAAAGACGTTTTCTCAGTCGGACGGCCCAAACACCGCCCGTTTGGTTCCTGCACGGCATCGGAGCGCGGGGAAACAGAAAACCGCCCCGTGCCTGCATTCAACCCGTTCCACCGCCCGAAACCTGCCTGCCCGGTATCGGAAAACGCGTATCGGCTATATACTGCCTGTTGCTGCGGCCCAAGTCCGTCTGAAAAAATACACACGCCGGCTGCGCCATATCCGGCATGGATTATCAGGCAGGCCACGCCCGCCTCCCGCCACGCCGGCACAAACGGGAGCAGCACCCATCGCGATATGCCCGCCATAACGGCGCCGCCCGCAACCGCTGCCCCATCCTTTTAACCCAACCCGCTGTAAAACCACGACCGTTTTCAGACGGCCTGTTACCCTGTCAGAAAGAACATTCCGCATGAGTGCCCTACTTCCCGTTATCAACCACTTAATCCGGCAAAACCGCGAAACCCAAGCCCTCTTGGGTGGCTTTGCGGGCCAAACCCTCAGCCTGCATGCCGCCGGAATACAGATTCGCGGCACATTTAACGCAGAGGGCTTTTTGGAATACACCCCGGATGCGGCCGACATCGAAATCCGCTTTCTCCCCGGTGCGGTGGAAAAAGTGCTGCAAGGACAAACGCCCGGTGTGGGCGACGTGTCGATCAGCGGCGACACCGGCTTGGGCGCCGCCCTGCTGCCGCTTATCGGCGGCCTGCGCTACCATGCCAACGATGATTTAAGCCGCCTGCTCGGTGATACGGCGGCGGGCAGTATCGCCGTGCGCACCGAAAAAGCCGCCCGCACAGTCAAACAGATCGGCCTGAGCATACTCGAGCAACTCGGCGACTTCGCCAAAGAGCCGGAAGCCCCCGTGGCAGACAGGCACGCTCTGTCGGCGTGGGCGCGTGAAATCGACGCCCTGCGCGACGACACCGCCCGCTTCGAAGCGCGGCTGGCAAAACTGGAGGCACAAAGCAAGGGTTGATGCGGCCAAGCCTTTACCCTTATCTGCCGCTCAAACCTTTACACCATGCCGCGCCCGAGATACGGGCAACGCGCAGGCAATACGGCGGCGCAGCAACAGCGCAACGGCCTGGGGCAGGCAGGGTGAAACAGCATTCCGGTTGGCTGAATATCTGCTATAGGGTGTGTTTACTGTCGGGTTCATCTTTGCAGATGGGCGGATTAGCATTGCAATTAAAGCATGGGGATACAGCGCGGCATAACACGCCGCAAGATGCCGGAAAAACAGCGGAACATGGCAGAAAAACCTGATGCCCTTGCAAAATTCATTCAGGCCGTCTGAAATATCCGGCCATCGTTATTGCCGGTAAATGTACCGACACTTCTCATGGCAAATTTGAACCAAGTTCCCGATATACGGGCTGAAAGCAACTCCGCCGTTCTGCGCCGCACCCAACCCGCTGCATTTCCCGTTGTTCACGATTGGCAAAAACAGCGTCAAGGCCGGCCTGCCGTTTCAGACGGCTTAAAACTTGGCAAAACCCGCCCCGGCCGTCTGAAATTGTCGCAAAACACCCAAGCCCTTTCATCATGCGGTTTCCGAAACCGGCGCGGCCGCAACGGTATCGCCCCCTTTGCCCACATTTGCTACAATAATCCCGTTTTAAACGCCGTTAAACCGCTTGCCCGTGTGCCGCAGCGGCACCATCTTTATCCGACCCATTTCAATAAAAGGCCGTCTGAAACATGAAAAACATCGTTATCCTGATTTCCGGCAGGGGCAGCAATATGCAGGCCGTTGTAAAAGCGCAGATTCCCAACGCCCGCATCGCCGCCGTGTTGAGCAACAACGAAACCGCCGCCGGTTTGGCATGGGCGGCACAGCGCAATATCGCAACCGACAGCCTAAGCCATAAAAATTTCGACAGCCGCCTGGCGTTTGATGAAGCCATGATGCGGAAAATCGATGCCTACCAACCCGATTTGGTGGTGTTGGCAGGTTTTATGCGCATACTCACGCCCGAGTTCTGCCGGCATTACGAAGGCCGCCTGATCAACATCCACCCCTCGCTGCTGCCCGCCTTCACCGGCCTGCACACCCACCGGCGCGCCATCGACGCAGGCTGCCGCATCGCAGGCTGCACCGTGCATTTCGTTACCCCCGAGCTGGATTGCGGCCCCATCATCGCACAGGGCGCGGTGCCGGTGTCCGACCACGACACCGCCGACACACTTGCCGCGCGGGTGTTGGAAGCCGAGCACCTAATTCTCCCGCAGGCCGTGGCCGATTTTGTTGGCGGCCGTCTGAAAATATCGGGCAGCCGCGTTATCCGCAACACCGGAGCGCAACCCGATGCCCGCCTGCTGGCCTGAACACAGCCGCCCGAGAAAGGAAACCTTATGAAAAAATCCGGCATAACCGTATTGGCCCTCGCATTGGCCGCCCACACACAGGCCGCCCCGCTGCCGCAGTCGGCCGAATTGCAGTATTCGGGCAGCTACGGCATCCCCACCACCATGACCTTCACCCGCAGCGGCAACCGCTACAAAGTGGTGTCAAACATCAAAGTGCCGCTCTACAGCATACGCTTCGAATCGGGCGGCACCATTTCGGGCACGCGCCTGATTCCGTCTTACTATAAAGACGTGCGCGGCGGAAAAACCTATGCCGAAGCCAAATTCGGCGGCGGCAAAGTCAGCTACGGCAAAGCGGGCGAACAAAAAACCGAAGCCGTTTCAGGCCCCGTCATGGATCTGTTCACCCTTGCCTGGCAGCTTGCCGCCGGCAACGGCAAACTGCCCGCCGGCCTCACCATTACCAACGGCAAAAAAATCTACCCTGTCGGCGGCCTCAACCATGCCGGCAGCGGCAGATATAAAATCGGCAACGGCACCACCGCCATCAACAAATACCGCCTCAAGCGCGGCGACAGCATCATCAACTATGCCTTCGCCCCCGAACTGGGCAACATTCCCGCCCAAATCAGCTACACCGACGACGGCAAAACCTACGACCTGCAATTAACGCGCATCAAAATCAACGGCAAAGAAGTGCGCCCGCAATAATCCCGCCGCCGCAGGCCGTCTGAACAGGTTTTCAGACGGCCTTATCCTTTCCGCCCTTTCCTTAAAAATGCTAAAATCAACATTTTTGCAACCCCTGCACCACCCAATATTCCGCGCCATGCACACCAACCTACCCGCAAACATCACGGTCGGCCTGTCCGGCGGCGTTGATTCCTCCGTAACCGCCGCCCTGCTCAAACAGCAGGGGCATCATGTGCGCGGCGTGTTTATGCAAAACTGGGAAGACGATGACAACGATGAATATTGCAGCATCAAGCAGGATTCGCTCGATGCCGTTGCCGTTGCCGACATTCTCAATATCGACATCGACATCATCAATTTTGCCGCCCAATACAAAAATAACGTATTTACCTATTTTCTAAAAGAATATTCCGCCGGCCGCACCCCCAACCCCGATGTATTGTGCAACGCCGAAATCAAATTCAAATGCTTTCTCGACTATGCCGTCAATCAAGGTGCCGATGCCGTTGCCACCGGTCACTACGCCCGCAAAGAAGTGCGCAACGGCATACACCGCCTGCTCAAAGGGCGGGATGCCGGCAAAGACCAAAGCTATTTCCTCTACCGCCTGCAACCGCACCAGCTCGAGCGCGCCATTTTCCCGCTCGGTGATTTGGAAAAAACCCAAGTGCGCCGGCTGGCCGCCGAAGCCGGGCTGCCCACCGCCGCCAAAAAAGACAGCACCGGCATCTGCTTTATCGGCGAACGGCCGTTCCGCGAATTTTTGCAGCAATACCTGCCCACCGACAACGGCGACATGGTTACCCCCGAGGGCAAAAAAGTGGGCAGACACATCGGCCTGATGTTTTACACCATCGGCCAGCGCAAAGGCCTGGGCATAGGCGGCGCGGGCGAACCGTGGTTTGCCGCCGGCAAAGATTTAACAAGCAACACACTGATTGTCGTGCAAGGCCGCGACCACCCGCTCTTATACAGCAGCAGCCTGACCATCAGCGACCTGAGCTGGACCCTGCACGAAAGGCCGTCTGAAGGCCGCTACACCTGCAAAATCCGCTACCGTATGGCCGATGCCCCATGCGAATTGCACTATATCGGCAGCGGAACCGCCGAATTATGGTTTGACGAACCCCAGTGGGCAGCCACCCCCGGCCAGTCTGCCGTGTTGTACGATGGCGACATCTGCTTGGGCGGCGGCATCATCACCGCTACCGACAAACCCGTTATCATCACCGGATAACCGGCCGTCTGAACACAGAAACCGCCCCGCCCTTTCAGACGGCACGATAGCAATGAAACCCACTTCATTACTGTTGCAAAGCGGCAAACCGCAAACCATACCGGCACGGCGCGGAACCAACCGTGCCGCCACACAACCCAAGCCGTCTGAAACATTTTCAGACGGCCGATAGAGAGCGAAACCCGTTTCGTTTCCGCGATAAGGCGGCAAACCGCAAACCGGCAGGCAATGCCGTAACGGAAACGTGCGGATTCACGATAATAATAGGAAACACGTCATGGAAAAAATCTGGCTCCAAAGCTACGAAGCCGGCATCAATGCCGAAATCGACCCCCTGCGCTACCAATCGATTGTGCAGGTTTTTCAGGAAACCGTGCAGAAACACGGCCGCCGCTCCGCCTTCCAAAACCTCGGCAAAACCATCACTTATGCCGAAACCGCCAAACTTGTCGACCACTTCGCCTCATTTCTGCAAAACACCCTCAAACTGCC
This sequence comes from Neisseria sp. 19428wB4_WF04, assembly GCF_015235335.1. Classification (NCBI taxonomy): domain Bacteria; kingdom Pseudomonadati; phylum Pseudomonadota; class Betaproteobacteria; order Neisseriales; family Neisseriaceae; genus Neisseria; species Neisseria sp. 19428wB4_WF04. The sequence goes on along the minus strand of NZ_JADGLG010000026.1, from coordinate 23,236 downwards.
GCGCGGCGAACGGGTAGCGATTATGATGCCCAACCTGCTGCAATACCCCGTTGCCCTTTTCGGCGCCCTTCAGGCCGGCCTCACGGTAGTAAACACCAACCCGCTCTACACCCCGCGCGAGCTCGAACACCAGCTCAACGACAGCGGTGCCACCACCATCATCGTGCTGGAAAACTTCGCCAACACGCTCGAGCTGGTGCTGCCGCGCACCCGAATCAAAAACGTTATCGTTGCCACCGTTGGCGATATGTTTGGTTTCTTCAAAGGAAACCTGATTAACTTCGTGCTGCACAAAATCAAAAAAATGGTGCCCGAACACCGCATCGCCAACACCATTGCTTTTCAGACGGCCTTGAAACAAGGCGCATCGCAACCCTTCACCCCCGTTGAAATCGCCCGCAACGACACCGCCTTCCTGCAATACACCGGCGGCACCACCGGCGTGGCCAAAGGCGCCGTCCTCACCCACGGCAACATCTGCGCCAATATGCAGCAGGCCGCCGAATGGATTAAAAACAAACTCACCCCCGGCGAAGAAGTGGTGATTGCCGCGCTGCCGCTCTACCATATTTTCGCCCTCACTGTAAATCTGATGATTTTCACCCAAGCCGCCGCCAAAATCATGCTGATTACCAACCCGCGCGACATGAAATCCTTTATCGGCGACATGAAAAAAGAAAAAATCAGCGTATTTATCGGCGTAAACACCCTGTTTAACGCCCTGGTAAACCGCCCCGAGTTCGCCGAAATCGATTTTTCCGCCCTCAAGCTCACGCTCGGCGGCGGCATGGCCACCCAGAAAGCCGTGGCCGAAAAATGGAAAAACATCACCGGCACCCCCATTGTCGAAGCCTACGGCCTCACCGAAGCCAGCCCCGGCGTGTGCTGCAACCCACTGAACATTTCCGCCTACAGCGGCGGCATCGGCCTTCCCGTGCCTTCTACCGAAGTCGAACTGCGCGATGCCGATGGTAAAGAAGTGCCGATCGGGCAGCCCGGCGAAATGTGGATACGCGGTCCGCAAGTGATGAAAGGCTATTGGAACCTCCCCGAAGAAACCGCCAAAACCATTGACGAGCGCGGCTTTCTCGAAACCGGCGACATCGCCGTAATGGACGAAAAAGGCTGGTTCAAACTGGTTGACCGCAAAAAAGATTTGATTGTAGTTTCCGGCTTCAACGTTTACCCCAACGAAATCGAAGAAGTGGTGGCACACCACAACAAAGTACTCGAAACGGCCTGCATCGGCGTATCCAGCGAAAAAACCGGCGAAGCACTGAAACTGTTTGTGGTGAAAAAAGACCCCTCCCTCACCGCTGAAGAGCTGATTGCCTTCTGCCGCACCGAACTGACCGCCTATAAAGTGCCCAAAGACATCGAATTCCGCGATGAACTGCCCAAATCCAATGTAGGCAAAATCCTACGCCGCCAACTGCGCAGCGAAGCCCAAAAAACCTGAAACCTATAACCGTGCATAGCAGATTCAAACAAAACAGCCGCCGCAGACAACACAGGCAGCCCAAGGCAAACCGAGGCCGCATCGATTTGAACTTTATCCGCCCAAACCCGATAAAACTTCAACTTGAGCGATGCCGTCATACTCAAATCAAACCCAGATATGGCGCATAAATATATTGAAATATTAAATATATTGAAATATAAAGATATTGAAATAATGAAAAAACAAACAAGCCGTCTGCCAAACTTTCAAACGGCCTTGAAGTATTCTTCAAAATATCCGCTGTATTACAAGACAAAGATGCGCGTGTCAGGCACGGGAAGGCTCGAAAATCAAAATACCGCACAGGATTCAACGCAGTCAGGCCGTCTGAACATTTTCAGACGGCCTTTTCATTCATAACGGCAAAGAGTTTTACCGTGCACCCGAACCGCCACTGCATTGGAGGCAGAAGCCTATTTTACCGCCCCGGCCATTTTTGTAGAGAGAAGGGTCAATGAAGATGCCGGCGGATTTATCTACCAATACTTCCCCAAACAAACGGATTCGCACAATACCAACCATTGGAAGATACGCAGGGTTAGGATGGGGTTTGAGTGAGATTCAGATGTGCCGGACCAGCAAAGAAAACACTTGGCTGAGAAATGCCAAGTGTTTTATTCTTAAACTAGATCTAATCTCTAATGAATATTTCAATTGAAATGAAAATTTAAGGGAGCTGAAGCCTCTGAATAAAATATATTAACCTACATTATTTTCCTTCTTCCACCCCAACGGCACAGGCTTTATAAAACGGCAGAGCCACAGGCCTGCTTCATAAAGCAGAATCAGCGGCACCGCCAGCAGTACTTGTGAAATCACATCAGGCGGCGTAATCACGGCGGCTACCACAAACGCTCCGACAATCACATACGGGCGCGCGGCCTGCAATTGCGCAACCGGCACAATTCCCATACGGTTAAGCAAAACCACCACAACCGGCACTTCAAATGTGGCACCGAATGCCACAAACATTCCCAACACAAAAGAAAGATATTTGTCGATATCGGTGGCCATGCTCACGCCCAGCGGCGTTACGCCCGCCAGAAACTTGAACACCACCGGAAACACCAGAAAATAGGCAAACGCCATGCCGCCGAAAAACAATACCACGCTGGACAACACCAACGGCAGCACCAACCGCTTTTCGTTTCGGTAAAGCGCAGGCGCCACAAACGCCCACACCTGATAAAGCGTGTGCGGCAGCGTCAGCAGAAACGCTGCCATCAGCGTTACTTTCACCGGCACGAAAAACGGTGCAACCACATCGGTGGCAATCATACTGGTATTCGCCGGCAGCGTGGCCATCAGCGGTTGCGCCACAAAGGTATAGAGTTTCTGCGCAAACGGCATCAGGCCGAAAAAGCACAGCAGCATGATTGCGGCAATCCACATCATGCGGCGGCGCAGCTCGATCAGATGCTCGATCAGCGGCTGGGTAGGTTGTTCGATTTCAGACACCGTTCGCTCACTTTTTGCGTACACGCAACTGCGGTTTGGGGCGGTGGCGCGGGCGCATATCGCGTTTGCGCCGCATCGCCTGCTTATGTAGAGAGGCCGTTTGAAAGCCGCCGGTGGGCGGTTTTTTTTCAGACGGCATCAGATAAGATTTCCAGGCCGCTGTCTGCCCCGTTTCAGTTGAATCCGCACCGGCCGGCCGGCCGTATTCGTCCGCACCGAAATCGGCAGGCGTGTGCTGCTCGGGCACGCGCTCCCACGGTTTGAGGCCGCTCGAAATCGCATTCAGGCTGTTTTGCGCGCTTTCACCTACGCTGCCGACTTCGGTGCGGAAGCTTTCTGCGGCCGTTTCGAATTCCTGCTTGGCTTTGCGCAGCTCTTCCATTTCCACCTGCGCGCTCAATTCCTGCTTCACGCTGCCCACCATGCGCTGCACACGGCCAAACAGGCTGCCTGCCATGCGCGCAGCCTTCGGCAGCCGCTCGGGGCCGAGCACCACCAACGCCACCGCGCCGATCAGTAAAAGCTCGCTAAAGCCGAAATCAAACATGGTTTAGGCCGATTTGTCGTCTTTTTGATGTTCGATTACATCGTCTTTTTTAGCTTGGCCGGCTTCGTTGCCTTCGTTCAGACCCTGTTTGAAATCATGCACCGCGCCGCCCAAATCTTTGCCGACATTGCGCAGTTTTTTGGTGCCGAACACCAAAACCACAATCACCAGCACAATCACCCAGTGCCAAATAGAAAAGCTGCCCATTTTTTAATCCTTCAATCGCAATAGTTTGATAATGTTTCAGACGGCCCAAACGGTTTCAGACGGCCTATGGCGGATTAACGCTTTCCCGACACAGGCGCCGCAATGCCGTATCCGAAGGCCGGTTTGCGGTAACGCTTTACACAGGCCGCCCCAAAATATGGATATGCAGGTGGAACACTTCCTGCCCGCCGCCTTTGCCTGTGTTGATTTGGGTTTTGAAGCCGCCGGCCAAACCTGCTGCTTCGGCAATTTTCGGCACTTTCATCATCATTTTGCCCAGCAGCGGCTCATGCTCGGGCTGGGCGTGTGCCAGCGAATCGAAATGCTCTTTCGGAACCAGCAGCAAATGCACGGGGGCGGCGGGGTTAATGTCTTTGAAGCACAGCATTTCGCCGTCTTCATACACCACCGTTGCGGGGATTTCTTTGGTGGCGATTTTGCAGAAAATACAGTCTGTCATCGGGATACTCCGAATGATTTTTACAAAGGCTTGGAAGCCGTCTGAAAACAGGCTTTCAAACGGCCTGCCTCACAAGAACAAGAATTGTAATACAGTTCGACACACGGGGCTATTTTTATGGCGGCTTAAATTCAAACCGGTGCGGCACCGCCCCGGCCGGGTTCAAAAAGCGCGGCCTTTGCAAAAATATTTTCAGGCCGTCTGAAAGGCTTGAATACCGTCATTTCCGCGCGGACGGGGATTCGGATAAAAATAATATTGGAGTATCGGTTAAACAAACAATGAGATGCCACACGTTCGGATTCCCGACTGTGCGGGGGGCTTGCGAAGCCGGCGGCAGATAAACGGCCGCTTGAAACAGACGGCTTTCCCATAAGGAAAAATATGAAATCTATAGAACTTCCAACCTCCCGCAAACTGCCGGGCTTCTCGGTCGTGGAAGCGGCGGAACAATCGGCGGCGTTGCAGGGCAGCGTTGGCAGTATTTTGAAATCGGTAAACGGGATATAAACTTCTTATGATATTTTTTGAATGTTGCGAAGGCCTGGAAAAATGATTCTGTATGCTGCCGAAGCGGCGGCAGCATCGGTTTTGTATGATTTTTACTGTTTGTGGCCGGCGGCCTTGTTTCATTTGAATTTCAACCGCCGCCGCCCTGCCGTTTCAGTTTTCCTGCCGTGCCGCTTTTTCCGCCAGCCCCGACAGCCCTTGCCGGCGCGCAAGCTCTTTTATCACATCTTCCACCCGCAGCCCGTGGTGCGCCAGGAGCACTTGCGTGTGAAACCATAAATCGGCCACTTCATACACCAAATGCCCGCCGCCGCCGTCTTTCGAGGCCATCAGCACTTCGCCGGCCTCTTCAATCACTTTTTTCAGGATTTTGTCTTCTCCTTTGTGCAAAAGCCCGGCAACATAAGAGGTGTCGGGGTTCTGCCCCTTGCGGGAGTCAATCACGTTTTGGATTTCCGCCAAAATATCTGAAGTCATAATCTAATCTTTCATCGCTTTCTGCTATCATGCCAAACTGTTTCAGTGTTTGGCTGTTCGTTATCCTTGATGCTGAATTGAACCGGCAGTCTGCATTGACTATTTTTCCCTTCGGTTTGGAATGTTCCCGCCCGGGCTGTCTTTCCGGCTGCCTCGTCCAACCCGCGTTGTCCGCCCGATTCTGCAACTTCCACTTCATTATTTCATTTCCGGCAAACCGTTACCAATCATACCGCCCTGCCTTGCAGGCCTTTTTCAAGGGCTGCGCCGGGATACGGGGAGAAGGATTTGCTCCCGCCTGCTTGCGGGCAGGCTGCTGCACAGCCCTCTGCATTGCCGCTTCAGCCCCTGCCTGCCCCGCATACAAGCCTGCTGCCGACAGCAGGCAAAACAGGCAGACATACCGTTTCATTTCTGATACTTTAAAATAGTGAAAAATAAGAAAGGGTTGCCTTAATCTTTGGTCTGCCCGTAAATTTCCGTTTCGCTTTTCAGCACTGCATCCACCGTTTGCCACGCGCCGCCGCGCCACACGCGGTAAAAACAGCTTTCGCGGCCGGTGTGGCAGGCGATGCCGCCTGCCTGCCCGATTAACATCACCACCGCATCACCATCGCAGTCCAACCTCAACTCATGAACTTTTTGCGTATGCCCCGATTCTTCGCCTTTCATCCACTGTTTTCGGCGCGAACGGCTGTAATAATGGGCATAGCTGGTTTCAGCTGTTTTTTGCAGGGCTTCGGCATTCATCCACGCCACCATCAGCACGCGCAGGGTCTGCACGTCTTGCGCAATGGCGCACACCAAACCGTCTGCATCGAATTTCACGCCTTCCAACAATGTTTGCGGCATGATTTGTATTCCTTATCGATCGTTATGTTTCAAATGTTTAATCCGCACCGGCATGATAAGCAGTTCGGGCTTCAAACAAACCGTTTACAGCCCGAAATCCGATCGGCCCGGTATTTTTAAGGCTGGTAAAACAGCACCGAACCCGGCCCGAGCGGCCAGCCGAGTATGAACACCCATACATAAAATAACAGGCTCCAGCCGGTAATGAACACCACGGTATAAGGCAGCATCAGCGAAACCAACGTGCCCACGCCCGTGTCTTTTTTATAACGTATGGCCACAGCCAGCACCAACCCGAAAAACGGCATCATCGGCGTGATGATGTTGGTTACCGAATCGCCGATGCGGTAGGCCGCCTGAATGGTTTCGGGCGCGTAACCTGCCAGCATCAGCATCGGCACAAAAATCGGTGCCGTAACCGCCCACTGCGCAGAAGCAGAAGCAATCATCAGGTTAATCAGGCAGCAGATCACGATAAAGCAGATCAGCAATATGCCGCCGGTGAAGCCGGTTTCTTTCAGAAATTCCGACCCTTTCACCGCCATAATCGGCCCGAGGTTGCTCCAGTTGAAATAGGCCACAAACTGCGACACAAAAAACATCAGCACCAGATAAAGCGCCATCGAACGCATAGAATCGACCATGCCGCCCACTACTTCGGCGCTGCCCGACATCGTGCCGGCCACACGGCCGTATACCAATCCCGCCACAGCAAAAAACACGAAAATCAAAGCCACGATGCCCTGCAGAAAGGGAGAATTATCCAACCCGCCGGTTTGCGGGTTGCGCAGCGGCGCGTTTTCCGGCACCACGGCCAACGCAGTCAGCGCGGCAAGCAGCAACACTGCCGCCAATGCCGCGCGCAAGCCTTTTTTCTCGGCCGCCGAAAGCTGCTCGATATTTATGCTTTCGCTGTTTGCGCCTGTTTCAGCAGGATCGTAAACGCCAAGCCTGGGCTCGATGAATTTATCGGTAACCCAAAAACCCAGCAATGAAATCAATACCGCGCTGGCCGCCATAAAATACCAGTTGGCATAAGCGCCCACCACATAATCCGGCGCAATCAGCTGCGCGGCCTGCTGGGTGATGCCCGACAGAATCGGATCAACGGTGCCGATCAGCAGGTTGGCGCTGTAGCCGCCCGACACGCCGGCAAAAGCGGCCGTGATGCCGGCCAGCGGGTGCCGTCCGAGCGAATAAAAAACCATGCCTGCCAAAGGAATAATCACCACATAGCCCAACTCGCTGGCGATGTTCGACATCACGCCGGCAAACACCACCGCCAGCGTAACCAGATGCAGCGGTGCTTTAAGCACAATCGTGCGCATTGCCGCCGCAATCAGGCCTGATTTTTCGGCAATGCCCACGCCCAGCAGCGCCACCAGTGCCGTGCCCAGCGGCGCAAAACCGGTGAAATTGGATACCAGATTGGAAACGATTTTAGCCAGCCCTTCGCCATTGAGCAGGCTGACCACCCTGATGATGCCGTCTGCCGAACGCCCTGCCGCTCCTTCCGGGCGCGGGTCGGCCGCACTCACATCGAAGTAGGCACCCGCTGCCGAAAACACCAGCAGTGCCGCAATAAAGGCGATAAACAAAATAACCGGGTGCGGCAGAATGTTGCCGAGCCATTCAACCGTGTTTAAAAAACGGTTTAAAGCGGTTTGTTTGCTGTGTTTGCGCGACATGGTTTTGCTCCTGAGCCTGTTTCGGCCTATTTTCCGACAACCGCCGTGAAAACGGAAATAACCGGGCATTATTTGGAAATAGCCGTGAAATATATGCCTTTTTCGAAAAGCCGGGCAAGCCGGTGTTTTGCTGCACATACTGTTTGTGCCGTTATACACTGGATTGGTTCCGGCACCGGGCTGCACGCTGCAACAGCAGCGGAGCCGTTCGCAATAAGGCTGCCGGAAGGTATACGGGCGTTTCGGGCGGGGCTGCCGCTGCGCTGCCCCATGCAGAAAAAACAGAATCAGGCAGTCGGCAACATCAGTTTTTGATCACCCAAACAATCAACCCCGAGCCGCTGAGGCCGTCTGAAACGCAGCCGTGCCGTTTGCAGTATATTCTGCCTCAAGCCGAATCGATTTGCCGCGTTTTTCGGCAACGTCAGCCCCGGCAGGCTTGCGTGCGCACAGCGTTTTAAACGGCAAAAGCCCCGCCGCCTTTCAGACGGCCTCAGCTTTCCGCCCGCACATCAAACGCGTGACGCAGCCCTTCGCCTATCATCACCAACAGCAGCAGCATCACTGTGAGCGCGCCCACGGCAGACAACCCTATCCACCACGCATCCAAGTTGTCTTTGCCCTGCGCAAGCAATTCGCCCAGGCTGGCTTGGGAATCCGGCACCCCCAAGCCTAAAAAATCCAAACCGGTGAGCGCCAACACCGCGCCGGAAATACGAAACGGCAGAAATGCCAACACGGGCGTGAGGCTGTTGGGCAGGATGTGCCGCCACATGATTCGGCCGTCTGAAACGCCCATACTTTTAGCCGCCGCCACATAATCGGCCTGACGGTTTTTCAGAAACTCAGCGCGCACATAATCCGAAAGCCCCATCCAGCCGAACAGCGACAAAATCACCAACAACACCAACAGGCCGGGGTTGAAAAAAGACGACAAAATAATCAGCAGGTAAAGCTCGGGCAGGCCGCCCCAAATTTCAAGAAAACGCTGCATCAGCAAATCGACCCGTCCGCCGAAATAGCCCTGCACCGCACCTGCCGCCACGCCGATAACGGTGGTGATGAAGGTTAGCGCGAGCGCAAACAGCAGCGAATCGCGAAAGCCGTATACCAACCTGGCCAGCACATCGCGGCCGCGGTCGTCTGTGCCGAGCCAATGATGTTCAGACGGCCGGGCCGGGTCGGGCTGCGTGTCGGCTCCGTTTAAGGTATCGGCATCATAGGGATTGGGCGGATACACGGCATAATTGCCGCCGGTGGTGATATTGCGGCGCACCAGCGGGTCGGAATAATCGGCCGGCGTGTCGAAATCGCCGCCAAACTCGGTTTCGTTATAGGTGTTGGCCAGCGGAAAATAATAGCGGCCGCTGTATTTCACCCATAAGGGCTTATCGTTGCTCCACACCGGCGCCAGCAGCGCCGCCGCAAACAGCACCGAGAGCAGCAGCAGCGCCCGCCGGCCGCGTTTGTGCCGCCTGAATGCCCGCCATGCCTGCGATGAAAATATTTTCTGCATATCTTTTACCCAAAGGCCGTCTGAATCTTTCAAACACTACCACGCACAATCATACAATATACCGCCTCTGCAGACACGCCGAAGACCGCAGGTTTGGTTGTTATGAAAACGCCGTTTCCGAAAGGAAACCAGTTTCTGCAGAGCTAAAACTTATTTTATTTCGGTTCAGACGGCTTGGTTGAATATAAAACGCCCTGTTACCGGCATTCCCAACAGCCCGAAACGGGGTGTCGGGAACATTGCGCGGTTGGCCTTTCTTTGATATGCCGTTCATTTTTTATTAACAGTTTGATATTCAAATTTTTTTAACATCTCTGTTTTATCTTTATCGATTTTTTTCTAAAATCTGTAAGAAATTTTACATATCTCCATCTATTGTTTCATGATTGAAAAAATTCTTTCGGAATCTAAAACAGCTCCGTATGCCGGCCATCTGAAATGCCGCTCGGCAGGGGCAACTGCTCTGAAGAATATTTTTGATGATGGCTTTATTTTTTGAGTTTGATATTTTAGTCCAAATATAAGAAAGGTATGTTTATGTTTAAAAAAACACTTATTTTATCAACGTTTTTACTCACCCTCGCTGCCTGCTCCCCTTCCCAATCCAATAGCACGCAGGCCGGGCAGGCTGCCGCCGAATCGGCTGTTTCTTCGGTTCAGGAGCCGTCAGCATGGCATTCCTCCAGTGTCGATATCAGCTTCTTGAGCAGCAAAATCAACAAACAGCTCAACAGCATCACCGAGCAGTCGGGCTTTGGCGGCGCTCAGGCCACGCTGGGCAAAGAAGGGGATTTTAAAATGGATGTTGATTTGGGCAGCGTGAAAACAGGCATTGAAATCCGCGACCAACGCTTAAAAGACTGGGTTTTTGAAACCGCCCGGTTTGCCAAAGCAGAAATCAGCGCAAAAGTAGATGCAGAGGCCGTCAATAATTTGTCTGTAGGCGAAAGCATTCATTTCAAACAGCCTTTGGTGTTGAATATCCACGGCAAACAAATCAACTTGGAAGCCGATTTGTCCGCCCAACGCGTCAGTGCCGATAAAATGATGGTGTATACCTTAAGCCCCGTTGTGTTAGACACCAAAAGTATGGATATGGCGGATGGTGTGGCAAAATTGGTTGAAGTGATGGGCTTGAGCTCTATTGTCGAGCAGATTCCGGTATCGCTTCATGCGGAGTTTGTGCGCCGACAATAAAACGGCCTGAAGCCGGTTGAGGCTTCCGAAGTTTTTTCATTTCCATCTCCTTAAATCTCCTTAAAAGGCCGTCTGAAACATCCTTCATTCAGACGGCCTCTTTTTCATTTGCCGGCAGGTTTTATGTTTCGATGTTTCAGCACACAAGGTATGCCGAACATATCGAAGAGATGCTGCCGGCCCAAACAGCCATTTGATTCTCCGTTAATTATTTCTGCCCACCAAAATGAATGCGCGGATCCACCCAAGAATATGAAATATCCGACAGCAGTTTGGCCAGCAGCCCCATCAGGGTGAACACATACAGCGTGCCCATCACCACCGGATAATCGCGCTTCATCACCGCTTCATAAGAAAGCAGCCCCAAGCCGTCAAGCGAAAACAGGGTTTCGATCAGCAGGCTGCCGGTAAAAAACGCGCCGATAAAAGCGGCAGGAAAGCCCGTAACCAACGGAATCATGGCATTGCGCAACACGTGTTTCCACAAAATCTGCCGCTCGGGCAGGCCTTTGGCGCGGGCGGTGTAAACATATTGGCGGCGGATTTCTTCGAGAAACACGTTTTTGGTAAGCACCGTCATCACCGCCAGATTGCCGGCCACCGAAGCCGTTACCGGCAAGGCCATGTGCCAGAGGTAATCTTTGATTTTGGCTGCCGTGCCGAGCATTTCCCAGTCGTCGCCCACCAAACCGCCCTGCGGAAACCAAGCAAAAAAGCTGCCGCCGCCAAACAGCACCAGCAGCACCAAACCCAAAACAAACGGCGGCACGGTATAGCCGATTAACACCACCGCGCCCGATACCGCGTCAAACCGCGAACCATCGTGCACGGCTTTGGCAATACCCAGCGGAATACAAATCAAATAAGTGAGAAAAAACGTCCACAAACCCAAGCTCATCGACACCGGCATCTTTTCTTTCACCAGCTCGAACACGGTTTGATGGTGGAAAAAACTCTCGCCCAAATCAAAGCGCACAAAGCGGCCGACCATTTCGGCAAAGCGCGTAAGCGGCGGCTTGTCGAAACCGTATAAAGCATTGAGCGCGGCCATGTCTTCCGCGCTCAGGCGGCTGCCGTTTTTAAACATGCCGCCCGCTGCCGCCGCCGTTTCGCCGCCCGCACCGGTTTGGGTGAGCTGCTCTACCATCTGCTCCACCGGCCCGCCCGGCACAAACTGGATAACGGCAAACGTTACCGCCAAAATGCCCAACAACGTGGGCACCAGCAGCAGCAAGCGTTGGAAAATATAACGCCACATCACACTTCTCTTGATATAACGGTTTGCAAATGCAGGCATCTTATCAAGATTGAGGCCGTCTGAAAACGGCAGGCCGCAGCGTTGGAATACGCTGCGGCCCGGTTCTGCAAATGGGCGCAATGAAACCCGAAAACCGTTATTTGCAGTTTACGCCCTGGATTTTCGGCGTGTCGCCGTCGCCCACTTTAAATACGCACTTGGTGGCACTGCTGCCGGAAACGGTAAGGCTGCCGCCCGCCAAACTCAGGCTGACCGGCTCTTTCACCCCCATGCTTACGGCAGTGGCAGCGAGTTTCTGCACATTGTCTTGAGTGTAGGATGTGTTGTTGGAAGCCACTTTGATTTCTTTGGCTGCATAAACGTTGGCACTCAAAGCGAGCGCGGCAACGGCCGACAGGGCAAAGAATTTGGTTTGGTTCATGGAAGTTTTTCCTTTGATAATGGCGCGGCGTACGCGCCGGTGGGTGCAGAATAGGGGCAAAAGGCAGCGGTTGCAAGCGGCAGGGTGTTTTTTACGCTGCGCTGTTGTAATCCGGTGTGGGTTTGCAGTCAGTTTTAGCAATGCTGTGTTTGTTGTCCATCCAGCCTTTCAGACGGCCGTTCCGAATGCCCCGGCCGTCTGAAAAACAGTTTCGGAGCAGGCAGGGCGCTAGAAAGTAAAGCCCGTTTCCAACTCTTCATCGCCCACCAAATCCACCAGCAGCGCATACAGCGGCGCCAAATCGTGATAGCGGCGCGAGGTGCGGCGCAGATAATTTAAAAAGCGCGGGATTTCGGGGCGGTATTTGCCTTTGCCGTCGCGGTAATAGAGGCGCGCAAAAATGCCCGCCACTTTCAGATGGCGCTGCACGCCCATCCACTCAAACCAACGGTAAAATTCGTCAAACTGCTCCGGCACGGGCAGGCCGGCGGCGCGTGCTTTTTCCCAATAGCGGATAACCAAATCCAACACAAACTCTTCTTCCCATTCGATAAAGGCATCGCGCAAGAGTGACACCAAATCATAGGAAACCGGGCCGTAAAGCGCGTCTTGAAAATCGAGCACGCCCGGGCGGCCTTCGGCCAGCATCAGGTTGCGGACGATATAGTCGCGGTGCACATACACCTGCGGCTGTGCCAACAGGGGCGGCAGCAGCGTTTCAACGGTTTGGTTCCACCATCCGCTCTGCTTGAAATTCAGGGTTTTGCCCAGCTCTTTGGCCACAAACCATTCGGGAAACAGGTTGATTTCGCGCAGCATCACTTCGCGGCTGTATTCGGGCAGTTGGCCGGGGCGGCTGTTTTTCTGCAAAACCACCAGCTCGTCAATGGCTTCAAGCAGCAGTGCTTTATCGGCCGGCTCATTATCCGCCTGCTGCATGGCGGCCAAAAAAGTGGTGTTGCCCAAATCGTTTAACACCATAAAACCAAGCGTTTCATCCACATGCAAAACCTGCGGCACATTTATCATATCGAATAATTTCTGCACTTTCAGATAAGGCGCCACACTCATTTTATCGGGCGGCGCATCCATGCAGACAACCGTGCCGCCGTCTGAAAAAGCAGCGCGGAAATAACGCCGGAAATCTGCATCGGCGGCGGCAAAACTCAATTCAAAAGCCCGGTTCGGATAAACCTTTTCCAGCCAGTTTTTCAGTTCGGTTTGTCGTTGCATGATGGTTTTTTTGATTTTTCAGGTTAGAATAGCCGCTATTCTAACTGGCAAAACCGATTTAAGGTGAGACTTTGGCTCGTTTATTTTCATTAAAACCGGTGGCGCTCGCCCTGGGCATGGGTTTCGGCGCAGCGGCATCGGCGCAGGCTTCAGACGGCCTGCCGCTGGGCGATACCTGCCTGACATGTACGCCCGAAAAACTGAAAAACGCGGCAGCGGCATATGCCATACCGGAAATCGAACGCAGCGGCGGTCAACCGCTGCCCGCCGACTACACCCGCATAACCGCCGATTCGGTGGAGGGTCAAACCAACGTTAAAGTGCGTGCCGAAGGCGGTGTGATAATCGAGCGCAACGGCCAGATATTGAACGCGCAATGGGTGGATTACGACCAGGCAGCCGCAACCGTTACCGCCGGTGAAACTTTCGTGCTCTACCAAAACGGCACCACCGTTACCGGCGAAGGCGTGCAATACAATCTGGCCGAAGGCACCGGCACCGCGCACAACACCCGTTTGGAAAGCGAGCAAAACGGCCGCCGCCTCCAAAGCGTGAGCAAAACCGCCGAAATGCAGGGCAACGGCCGCTACAAACTGACCAACACCCGATTCAACACCTGTTCGCCCGGAGACGCGGGCTGGTATATCAAAGCCAAAAGCATCGAGGCCGACCAAAACACCGGCATCGGCGTGGCCAAAGGCGCTTCGCTGGTGTTCGGCGGTGTGCCCGTTCTCTACACGCCGTGGGCGGATTTTCCGCTCAACGGCAACCGCAAAAGCGGCCTGTTGGTTCCCACTGTCGGCCTCGGTTCAGACGGCCTGGAGCTGGATCTGCCCTATTACCTGAACCTTGCACCCAATTACGATGCCACCATCACCCCCGGCGTTATCGGCAGCCGCGGCGCGCGCATCGGCGGCCAGTTCCGCTATCTGCAGCCGAAATACGCCGGCCAAATCGAAGGCACCTGGATGCCCGATGACCGCAAAAGCGAACACAGCAACCGCTACCAGTTTAAGTTGAACCACAACCAGCAGTTCACTTCCAAGCTCAGCGGCGGAATCGACTATAACCGCGTTTCCGACAACAATTACTACCGCGATTTCTACGGCCAAGACGACATCGCCACCAATGTCAATCTCAACCGCCAAGTTTGGCTGAACTATAACGACACTTTATGGAATGGCGCGTTCGATGGCCACTTCACCGTGCAGAAATACCAAACGCTGGCCAATATCTACGGCTATAAAGACGAACCCTACGCCATCATGCCGCGCCTGCAGGGCGCTTGGAACAAAAACATCGGCAATGCCCAAATAGACGTATTCGGCCAATTCACACGCTTTGACCACAACAGCAAACAATCGGGCAAACGCGTGGTGGTCAAACCCAGCGTGAAATGGAACTTCCACAACTCATGGGGTTATATCCGCCCGAAAATCGGCGTACATTCGGCATATTACGATTTGGAAGCATTCGGCGGCAAACCTTCCCGCACCGCCGGCCTTACCCTGCCGGTGTTCAACATCGACAGCGGCATGACTTTCGAGCGCAAAACTGCGTTTTTAGGAAGCAGTTATCTGCAAACGCTGGAACCGCGCCTGTTTTACAACTACATCCCCACCAAATCGCAAAACGACCTGCCCAACTTCGACACCTCTGAAAACAGTTTCAGCTACGACCAACTCTTCCGTGAAAACCTCTATTCGGGCAACGACCGCGTCAATTCGGCCAACAGCGTTTCCACCGCTGTGCAAACCCGCCTGCTCAACCCCCGCAGCGGTGCCGAACTGTTTCGCGCCGGCATCGGCCAAAAATTTTACCTGAAAAACGATAACGTCCAGCCCGATGGCAACATCGGCCGCTACCCGCGCAACCGTTCCGACTGGGTGGCATTTGCCAACGGCCAAATCACCGACAGCATCCGCATCGACACCGATATCCACTACAACCAAAACGAAAGCCGTGCCCAAAGCTATTCGGCCGCCCTGCTCTATCATCCCGGCCCCGGCAAAGTATTAAGTGCGCGTTATAAATACGGCCGCAACGAAAGAATCTACCTGCAAGACAACGGCGTATATTTATACGACAAAATCCGCCAGATAGACTTGGCCGCCCAATGGCCGCTTACCCGAAACCTTTACGCCGTTGCCCGCTATAATTATGAGATGCAGGGCAGAAAACCGATTGAAATGCTCGCCGGCCTCGAATATAAAAGCGGCTGCGGCTGCTGGAGTGCCAGCGTTGTCGGCCAACGCTACGCAACCGGTCTGAACAGCACCAAAAACGCCGTATTTTTCAACCTGCAGTTGAAAGACTTAAGCAATATCGGCAACAACCCCTTCGAAAAACTGCGCTTGGCCGTTCCCGGCTACAGCAAAACCAACGAGGTAGTCAAACCATGAATTTCAAACCCCTGATGCTGGCCGCCGCTCTCGGCTTTGCCCTGCAAACTGCACCAGCCGCCGAAATCAAGCAGGTAGACGGCATTGCCGCCGTGGTCGGCAACGAAGTCATCACCCAGCGCGATGTGCGCCAAGGCATGGCCGAAGCCCGCAGCCGCTTGGGCAAAAATGTTAATGAAGCCGAACTGCGTACCCAGGTGTTGCAGCAGCTGATCAACCAATCACTGATCGTTCAGGCCGGCAAACGCCGCAACATCACCGCCGGCAATGCCGAAATCGATGCTGCCTTAAGCGATATCGCCCAATCCCGCAGAACCACTATCGAGGGTCTTTATGCCCAAGCCGCCCAAAGAGGCGTGAGCAAAGCCGCCGTGCGCCGCAGCGTTGCCGACAGCATCATCACCCAAAAAGTGCGCCAGCAGGCCGTGATGCAGCAAAGCCGCGTGAGCGATGCCGAAATAGACAGCATGATTGCCCACGCCAAGCAGCAAGGCGCCGCCCTGCCGCAAGGCGAGCCTCCGCGCCAATACCGCGCCCAGCACATTCTGCTGAAAGCCGAAAACGCCAACGCCGCCAAAGCCGCTGAAAGCGGTATCCGGAAAATCTACAACCAGGCACGCAGCGGTAACGATTTTGCCGCCCTGGCCCGCCAATATTCGCAAGACGGCAGCGCAGCCGGCGGCGGTGATTTGGGCTGGTTTTCAGACGGCCAAATGGTGCCCGAGTTTGAAAATGCCGTACACAGCCTGAAACCCGGCCAAATCAGCCGCCCCGTGCGCAGCCAGTTCGGCTGGCACATCATCAAACTGAACGATGTGCGCGAAGCAGGCACTCCCGAAGAACGGCAGCGTGAAGCCGTACGCCAATATATCGCCCGCCAAAAAGCCGAGCAGGCCACCGCCAACCTGCTCAAAGAACTGCACGAAAACGCTTATGTAGAAATCCGCCGCTGATCAGCCTGCAACATACGGCAGCAACCGCGGCAACCAGGCCGTCTGAAAATTTTCAGACGGCCTGTTGTTTCCCTGTTATCGGTATCCATTCAAATCAAAAACCTGTTTCCGCCGTTTTAGTTTGATAAGACTTTGTCGGGTTAGGCCAACAGTCTTTCTAAAAGTACAATATCAGACTATAATAGTACTATATTGTACATTATCAACGCACCATCATGAACCCTTCCCCTTTCGATGCCCTTGCCGAAACCTGCGCCACATTATTGGATGTTTACGTCCGATGGGCAAAACAGCGCGGCTTGAGCGCCAATGAATTTTTCGTGTTATACCAAATCGGCCGGCACGGCTCGGCCACGCCCAAAGAAATCGGCGAAGAATGGCATTTGCCCAAACAAACCGTGTCATTCGTCTGCAGGCAGTTGGCAGAAAAAGGCTGGCTGCGCACGGAAGCCGACCCGCACGACAAACGCAGCAAGCGGCTGTTTTTAAGCGAAGCGGGCGCAAGCCGCACCCTGCCGATGGTTGCCGCGCTTCACGCGCTGGAAACACAAACCGCCGAACTGTTCGGCTTGGAAAAATTAAACCAATTAATCAAGCAGCTTCAACATTTGCAGCTCGTTTTCACCCAACAGGCAGAATGGAATCATGGCAATCAAAGCAACCGATAATTGGCAGGTGCTCAAATACCTTGCCCGCCACAATCAAAAACGCCTGCTGTTCACATTCGGCCTGGTGGCGGCGGAAAACATCCTCTATCTGACCTACCCCTTGTTTTCCGCATTCGCCATCGATGCAATGGTGCGCGGAGAAATATTCAAAGCATTGTTATACAGCGTATTCGTGTTGGCCGCGTGGAGCTTGGGCGCACTGCGGCGCAGCGTGGATACGCGCGTGTTTGCCAGAATGTATGCCGATTTAACCGTGCCCGTGATTATGCGCCAACGTGCGCAAGGTGCAGACACCTCAGCCATCAGCGCACGGGTGATGTTGTCGCGCGAATTGGTGGATTTTTTTGAAATCCATTTGCCCACATTGATTATGTCCGGCTTCTCTTTGATCGGCGCGGGCATAATGCTGCTGTTTTTAGAATTTTGGGCAGGCGCGGCCGCAGCGGCCGTATTGCTGGTATTCGGCCTGATGCTGCCGCGCTACGCCCAAACCAACGACAGCCTCTACGCCCGCCTAAACAACCGCCTGGAAAAAGAAGTCTGCCAGATTGAAAGCGCCGGCCGCGAGCAGCTGCAAAGGCATTACCGATACACGGCACGCTTGCGTATCCGCCTGTCTAACCGGGAAGCACTGGGCTTTTTATGGATAGGCGTGGCCATGGCGGTCGTGTTCGGCACAGCGGTTGTACAGTTGGGCAGCCGCACCGTAAGCGCGGGGCACATCTATGCGGTGATGACGTATTTGTGGACATTTGCCGTTGCATTAGACGACGGCCCGCGCCTGCTGGAAGAATTTTCCAAATTAAAAGACATCGAAAAACGGGTGGATACCGAATAACCATAACGCAAACAATATATTGAATCATCAACGCCGTTTGCGTATCCAACCGGCAACCAAGCCGTGCCCTGCTTTTGCGGGCACTTTTGTATTCGGGGTTGTTTATTTTCAGCATTATTTGTTGATATTGTGAAACCGTAACGGGGTTTGTCGTATTCCGTTTGGTTTTCCCGGCTTTCAGACGGCCGGGAAAGGCGTTCAAACGGTACGCATACGCAGTCGATGCCGGCATACGGTGCCCCCCGTGCCCGACTCCTGCCTGAGTTGGAAATGCGCGGCCTGCCGTTTATGGCGGTGCCTGATAGATTTTGCTTGGAGTCAAACCCAAGATGGGCTGCCGGTTGGCGGGCTGTTCTTGATGTCAGCCGTTATGGCCGGCGAAAGTACGGCGGCGTTTACTTGGCGGGACTTTGTTTGGGATCGAGCCCGGTAATGTGCAGTCTGCCGTTTATGGCGGTGCCTGATAGATTTTGCTTGGAGTCAAACCCGAGATGGGCTGCCGGTTGGCGGACTGTTCTCGATGTCAGCCGTTATGGCCGGCGAAAGTACGGCGGCGTTTCCGCCCGTGCCCGCGATGGTTTTCAGACGGCCGCGGGCTTGGTTGTATGCAGGATTTCAGCGGTAACGGGCTTTGGGTTCCCCGGCCGAAGCGGCAGGCCGTTTGCCCAATGGTTGCTTTAAACATCCCCACCGGTGCGGGCATTTCGGCATTGGCGCCATCGTTTGACACGTTGAAAGGCTTCAAATCCAGTTTGGGCCCCTGTCCAAAGGACCGCCTTCCGCACAGGCCGTCTGAAAGCTTTTAGGATTTCAGACGGCCACATAATACAATTAAGAGGCATGTTAAGATAAGTGTGAACCTATACGCTGTAGAACCGCTACCCCGCTTTAAAATGAGCCAAAACAAGCCGTAGTTCGTATCAGCATGATGGTGCGGACGATGCCGCCATTATTTTGAAAGTGGATCGGCTTATGGGGAAAAATCTGTTTCCGGCGGGCTGCAGACAACAGAGGAATACAGATCCGCTCTGTTGCTGCTTTGAGGGTGTATAAAACCATTATTTTTACACTAAGACGCAGAAGTAATGAGCCATGCTTCTCCTCAGGCATTGCTGCCGGGCATATTACCACGAGCTTTGCATTGTTCGGCGGATTCGAAACTGCAGCGCTGCTGTTCGGTTTTCAAATCCAGTGGCGCGGGCACAAGTCGGCCGTTTTCCATGGCTACCGCTGGTGAAACAGCGGCTGTTGGTGTGGCGAAGGGCTCTCGCGGCTATTCTGTGCCTTTACGCCTATGCCCGCTTCCGGCGGGGTGCAGCCCGCATATCTGCAAGATGCTGTTTTCTATTATAAAAATTAAAAAGCACTTTTTATGGCAAAAAATGTCATTGAAAAGCGCTTTATACCGTGTATTTTTAGCATTTTAGGGCGTAACCAAACGGCATCCTTGCTGATAGATACACTCGATCACGGTTGCAGAGAGTGCGGCGGGCGGCGAGACGGCGTTTTGCTGCCGAGCGGCGCGTGTGGAGCTGGCATTGGATGCACCGCTGCCATGATGGGGAGCGGCAACACAGCCGCCGGGCAGCAGCGCAAAACAAACGAGCAGTTTCAGGTTCATGGTTTTATCCTTATCGCAGGGTTTTGGTGGCATTGGCGCAACTTTCGCCCGCGCTTCCTCTGGTTTCACGGCTTCGCGGGTTTACCGCGCTGTCGGCGCGGCAGTTGGCAAGCGCTGCCGCCTCGGCTTGTTCTTTGGTATGCACAACGGCCGCCGAGGGATAAAATCGCTTGCCGCGTCCGTTGCGCAATTTACCGGCCACTACCGCACCGCACATGTTGCGGTAGGCAAAGAGCGGTCAGCAGCTCTCATGAGCGTGCGCACCGCTGTCAAAGCACAAGCGTTGAGCATTTTTGGCGGCGGCACCGGCATCGGAGAGGCTGTCGTAGCCGACCGTGCCGGGTGAGGAGCCGTTGTCGGCAAAAGCGTTAGAATTCAAGCCGATGTAAATAAAGCCGAAGTTGCCGGCAGGATGCCATTGCGGGCGCAAGTGTTGCGGAACAATTCCCTGCGCGGCGGTTTGTTGTGCTTTCGCCTGTCCGCCGGACGAGTGCGAGGTGTTTTGCCAACAGCCATAACCGTGGATATCACCGCAATGTGTGAGATTGTGCTGTATTTGCCCCATGAGCTGCCGCTGTTGGAATTGTTGTTCCTGGTAAGCGGCCTGCCGGCTTTGCAGAACGTGCGCGGGCGTATTCTGCGCGAGTGCCGCCAGCGGGGATAACGCGAGAAACATCAGGAGTTTTTTTATGTTTTATCCTTTTATTTTTATAATGTTTTTCAGCGGAATCGGTATTTCATTATAGTAAAAAATGACGATATGAAGCACTCAGCATTGCTTGTTTGTTTGATGGCCGCAAGCCTGGCAGCCGCAGTGGATATTGGAGTGCGCGGTGATTATATTGTTGGCGGAAATCATCGGTGATGCAGTCGGAGGGATTGACCGCCGGGTTGTGCCGGCTGCATTGCAGGGTATCTTGCATGGCGGCGGTGATGTATTCGTTATCGATGCCGGCTGAAAAAGTAGCCGGCCTTCCCGCATAAACCGGCTCTTTAAAAAGTAACTTTATGAAAAGGTAACTTTATCTGCCGAAAGCATAACGCAGTAATGGCTGTAGCGGCCGGCGCAAGTATAGGCAGGTTTGGCTGGGCAACTGGAGCAAATCGCTGCCGTGGACATTGCCGTTGAAATCAGCCTTGCCGGATGCCATTAAAACCGACATTTGCCATTCTTGTTGGCATTTTGTTTGAATCTATATGCCCATCATTACTGCTTCTTGATCGCTTGATGGTTAGTAGGCCGTCTGAAAAAGCTGTACATCGCGCCGTTGCGGCAATGCGGCGTTATATTGAATCAGTGAATCCGCTTTATTTTGGTTTCGGCGTGGCCGTGCCTTGCCGCACAGGCTGTAATGTTTGCAGCCTGCTTTACTGAGAATGTGTGAATCCGCCATCCCTGCAAACAAGATACCGACTACGCCTGCCCGCTATGCTGCCCTACCAAACATTTCAATCATGTGTTGATGGTTAAATCTCAAAAACAGGCAACTGTTTTTTCAAGGCCAAGCTGTTGGCAACGATATTGCCACAGTCGTGCATGCTGCACTCGGTTTCCGCAATCAGCAGATTGGCGGGGCGGCCTGCATGCAGGCTCATGCGGATTTCGGCAGGAACAAACGGCAGTTTGCGGCACGCGGCAAAAGCGGCGGCACGGCGGTTGGCCGATTTGAGCATAGGCATGAGGGTAACATCGAGATGGAAACGGCGCACCCCCAAAACAAGGATTCGGGCGGCAAACCAATCGGCTTCTTCGGTAAATACAGCAGGGCTGCGGCTGTCAAAATCATAACGCATGGCGGCAATCAGCGCGGCAACGGTGCGGATTTGCGGCAGCAGTGCCTCACTCACTTGGATACCCTCGGTTTCCGGCAATGGGGCTGCGCATAAATCGTTGCGGTGGCCGTTGCCGTCCACAACCAGATGGAGGCGGTGTAAAACGGCAGATTGTGTGTGTGCGGTGCAGGCGACGGCGGTTTTCATATTTTGCTCCTGTTCAGTATTTTTTATCTGTTTACAGGCGGCGGGGTTTGTTAAAACCAACAAAAAAGCCGCCTGAGAAATCGGGCGGCTCTGTTTCGCATTTGCTTAAAATTTATCTGTTTCAGACAAGCGCAAAAAAGTACCGCACGTTTGTGGGGTACCAATAAAAATAAGCAAAGGGGCGAATGTTTGAAGTGTTCATGCGGTCAATTTAAAACAAAGCGTTGGAAATTGTCAATACCCATTGTGAAAATACTGCAATAATTTTGATAATTTTTTTGTAATAACTATATTTTATTTTCTCCCCATTTCGGTATCAGGGTATGCGGAATACGCAGTTGGTCGAGAATACGCGCCACCACAAAATCCACCAAATCGCCAACCGATTGCGGATGGTGGTAAAAACCCGGGGCAGGCGGCACAACCACCGCCCCCAAACGTGCAAGCGTTAAAAGGTTTTCGAGATGCAGCGCCGACAAAGGGGCTTCACGCGGCACCACCACCAGCGGGCGGCGCTCTTTCAAACACACATCGGCAGCACGTTCGATTAAATGGTCGGAAGTGCCGTGTGCCACCGCCGCCACCACACCCATGCTGGCCGGGCAGATAATCATGGCATCGGCGGGATTGGTGCCTGAAGCAGGCGGCGCAAACCACTCGTCTTTGCCGAACACCCGCAATTGCTGCTCCGAAACGCCGTATTTTCCACATAAAAATGCTTGGCAGACCGAAGGCGATGAGGGCAGGGAAAGGCCTGACTCCTGCTGTGCCACCACCTGTGCAGCCTGGGAATACAGCAACCACACGGTTTTACCGCTTTGCAGCAGGCATTCGAGCAGGCGGATGCCGTAAGGCATGCCCGATGCACCGGTGAAGGCCAAGGTAACGGTTTGTATTGGTAGCGGATGCGGCTGAATAGTCATAGACGGCTTTTGCTTATAAAAGCAGTTATTATAATACGGGTTGCGTTTTCAGACGGCCTGCCGATTTCTGTATCACACCGACAGTATATCGAATCATCAACGCCGTTTGCGTATCCAACCGGCAACCAAGCCGTGCCCTGCTTTTGCGGGGCGCTTTCGTATTTGGTATTGTTTATTTTCAGCATTATTTATTGACATTGTGAAACCGTAACGGGATTTATCGTATTCCGTTTGGTTTTCCGGCAGGCAGAAAGCGGCGGCGGCTGAGGCAGATTTTCTCAATTCCACACCCAAATCGGATAAACTCAAACCGCTGCCGTTTTCAGACGGCAACGTACCGAGACCGCGCCCGATACCCTTGGCAACAGAAGAAATCGCACCACCCCCGGCAAATTATCCTTGGTGTACGTTCAGCTCCAATGCGGTTGCAGATTTTTTGTGCGAAGTGGAAAACGCATTCAGTTTTGCGCTTTGTTTTGCCGCTCCGCTTTCAAACCTTTCATGAGTCGGGCAATTGCTTGTTTTG
>NZ_JADGLG010000263.1:0-200 GCF_015235335.1 Neisseria sp. 19428wB4_WF04 | reverse complement strand
GCAAATGTCTTGCCGTGGTTAATCCTATGGTGGTGAAAACCGCCGACATCCGGGACATCATCGCTGCTTAAACTGTCGGTATACACCACACTGTCCGGCATGATTTTCTTCGCAATAACAGGCAACAAACTCTCTTTTTTGGCGTTATCCACGACCACGGTATAAACCTTGCCGCCATGTTTGAGGATACCGAAAACCAC
>NZ_JADGLG010000262.1:0-208 GCF_015235335.1 Neisseria sp. 19428wB4_WF04 | reverse complement strand
CGGTCGACACCACCGCCCCGATGATCAGCGTAGACGCGCCGGACAACAGCAGCGACAACACCCCGACCATCAGCGGCAAAACCGATGCGCCCGCCGGTTCGGTGGTAACCGTAGTGGTAACCGGTTCAGACGGCCAAAGCCAAACCGTTACCACCACCGTCAAGGCAGACGGCAGCTACAGCGTAGACGTGCCCAAAGCCCTGCCCGA
>NZ_JADGLG010000261.1:0-211 GCF_015235335.1 Neisseria sp. 19428wB4_WF04 | reverse complement strand
GACTATATCAGACAGAAGCGTAATGTGGTGTTGGTAGGCGGACCGGGTACGGGCAAAACGCATATTGCCACAGCACTGGGTATTGAAGCGGCGACACAAGGATTTAGGGTACGTTTTTGGAATGTACTGGACTTGGTCAACAAATTGGAAGCAGACAAAGACGAAGGCCGTCTGAAACTAACCGAACAGCAATGTCGGTACGATTTGTTGA
>NZ_JADGLG010000260.1:0-211 GCF_015235335.1 Neisseria sp. 19428wB4_WF04 | reverse complement strand
GACTATATCAGACAGAAGCGTAATGTGGTGTTGGTAGGCGGACCGGGTACAGGCAAAACGCATATTGCCACAGCACTGGGTATCGAAGCGGCGACACAAGGATTTAGGGTACGTTTTTGGAATGTACCGGACTTGGTCAACAAATTGGAAGCAGACAAAGACGAAGGCCGTCTGAAACTAACCGAACAGCAATGTCGGTACGATTTGTTGA
>NZ_JADGLG010000259.1:0-211 GCF_015235335.1 Neisseria sp. 19428wB4_WF04 | reverse complement strand
TCAACAAATCGTACCGACATTGCTGTTCGGTTAGTTTCAGACGGCCTTCGTCTTTGTCTGCTTCCAATTTGTTGACCAAGTCCGGTACATTCCAAAAACGTACCCTAAATCCTTGTGTCGCCGCTTCAATACCCAGTGCTGTGGCAATATGCGTTTTGCCCGTACCCGGTCCGCCTACCAACACCACATTACGCTTCTGTCTGATATAGTC
>NZ_JADGLG010000258.1:0-219 GCF_015235335.1 Neisseria sp. 19428wB4_WF04 | reverse complement strand
CCACCGCCCCGATGATCAGCGTAGACGCGCCGGACAACAGCAGCGACAACACCCCGACCATCAGCGGCAAAACCGATGCGCCCGCCGGTTCGGTGGTAACCGTAGTGGTAACCGGTTCGGACGGCCAAAGCCAAACCGTTACCACCACCGTCAAGGCAGACGGCAGCTACAGCGTAGACGTGCCCAAAGCCCTGCCCGACGGCGGCTACACCGCCGAAG